>PMSP01000231.1 GCA_003168315.1 Opitutaceae bacterium | reverse complement strand
CGGCACGGACTCGATCGTGTTGCCGTCGTGGTCGAAGACGGCGACGGCGAGCATGCCCCTCTGCCGCGCGCTCTTCAGGAGGGCGGTGAGCGGGCTCGTGGCATTGGACGGGTCGCCCGTGTCGTTCTCGGCAAGCTGCTCGAGCGCCATGGGATACAGGACGGCCGCGTCGCGCTCGATGATCTTCAGGTGGATCTGCTCCCGGAGGTCCGCGCGCAGCCACGTCACCAGCGCCGCGAATATGATGACGAGCAGCATGCCCGTGCAGAGGGCCGCGACCGTGTAGCGTAGCGTGGTCCTGGGCATCGTCTGCGCTTTGCGGGCTCCGGGGGTCAATGTATGGTCTCCCCGTCCGGCAGCGGGAGCGCCAGCGCCTCGATGCCCCCGTCGAAGAGCAGCTGGCGCTGCCCGGCCGAGAGCCCCGGCATGAGGACGGCGGTCTGGTAGTCGCGGTACCGGTCCCAGATCTCCTGCTGCTGGCGCGCCCGCTCGAAGTCCCTCAGCAGGTCGTTTATGGATTTCCTGTCGGTCGGCCCGTTGTTTGTCCGCGCATAGGCGGCAAGCTCCTCGCGGATCCCGTTCTCCTCCTTGTTCAGCTCCTCGATCAGCTGGTTCTGCAGGCGGTCGAACTCCTCCACGGAGACCCTGAGCTCCGTGGACTGGATCTCCGTCTTGCTCGCACCGTCGTGCATCCAGGCGAGCGCCCCCTCGGTTGGGTCGGGTGCCGGCCCCTTCGGGCCGCGCCCGTCATTCGGGATGGGGGTCGGCGCCGTCAGCATGGAGCGAAGCTTCCTCAGGAGCTCGACCTTGTGGGCGCGGTACGCGGTGATGCGGTCGACGAGCGCCTGCGGGAGCGCCGCGGATGAGGGCGGCCCGGTTGGATTCGGAAGCGCGGCCAGGCCGCGGCGGATCACCTCGGCCATGTTGTCCAGCTCGGCGATCCGGGGGGCCTCCTCGGCGGCGAGCTTCTCCATGGCGTCCTCGCGCGAGTCGATGGTGCGGTCCTCGCTCAAGCGCAGGGCCTCGCGCAACTCCCCCATCAGCGCGCGCTTCACGGCCTGGTAGTCGCTGACCTCCCTGCCGAGGGGCTCCGGCAGGTCGACGGGGATGCGGATCCGTGAGGTTTCGGGCGAGAAATAGAGGACGCTGGTTCCCGGCGCCGCGTCGGGGCGCTCGCCCTTGGCCCTCACATCCAGCTCAATTGCCGCCTCAAGGAGCAGCCGCCTCTGGGCGGCCGAGAGCCCATTCTGGTAGAAGGCATCGCCCCGGATCGCGACCGACTCCGCGAGCTCAGCGGCCGGGTCAGTCGGCATGTCGCCCAGCGGGCGCAGGTGCCAGACCGGCTTGTCATTGAGGTCCGTGGTCTGGAATACCCGCGCCTTGCGAAGGTCGGTGCGGATCTTCTCCGCCGTCGCCTCCAGTTGCGCGATGCGCGGCGCCTGGCGGGAGGCGAGAGCCGCCAGCTGCTCGGCGCGCACTTCCGGGGACGCTTCCTTCAGCGCAAGGACGCGCGCGCGCATCTCGTCCTGAAGGGAGACCTTCGCATCGCGGTAGGCGAGGATCTGCGCTCGGGATTCCCGCGGAAGCTCGTCGCCGGCGAGCCGCGCGCCCAGGAACGGGTAGAACAGCTCGCCGACGAAGGCCGACAGCTCCGCGGGGGCTGGGGGGCCGGAATCGAACGGCGCCAGCACCGGGATGTCCGACTCCAGGATCGGGGGGACGGGGGGAAGGAAGACTAAGGGGTGCTGGGGCCCCGGATCGTGCGAGATGATGAAGTGCGACGAGAACCCGTCCATGAANNGGGGCAGCGCCGCCGCAAGCAGGCTTGCAATCATCGCCAGGGCCAGCCGGGCCAACGGCCTTGCGCGTATCGGGGGACGCTTCATGGGGTTACCGGGCTGGGGCGGCCGGGGAATGCACGCCTAGTCCCGGGCTTTCTGGCCGCTCAGTCTGTACCGCAGGAATTCCCGGGTGACCCCCAGTCGCCTTGCCGCGGCGGAGATATTGTTGTCGGTCTCGCGGAGCACCTCGGCCACGAGGTCCGTGATCACGGCGTCGATCGAGAACCCCTCGTCGGGGACGCGCCAGATCGGGTTGCGCCAGCCCGTCGTCGCGACGGGTGGCGGCGGCCCAAGGCTCTCGAAATTGAGCTGGGGGCCGCTGGCGAAGATGACCTCGCGCTCGATCGAGTGGGCGAGTTCCCTGGCATTGCCGGGCCAGCTTTGGGCGAGAAGGCGCGACTTTCCCTCGGGCGAGATGGAAAGGTCCTTCAGCCTGTGCCTGCGGCCGATCCGCTCCAGCATGTGCTTGGCGAGCGAGAAGATGTCCAGCCCGCGCTCCCGGAGCGGGGGTAGCGCGATGTGCGGGAGGTTGAGCCGGTGGTACAGGTCCTTGCGGAACTCCCCGCTCTCCACCAGTTCCGCCAGCGGCTCGTTGGAGGCGGCGATCAGGTGGACGTCGACCCGGATCTCCTTCGTCGCCCCAAGGCGCCGTATTGCGCG
>PMSP01000061.1 GCA_003168315.1 Opitutaceae bacterium | reverse complement strand
GTGCCCACCGTGCAGACAATCATTCCTGTCTCGATCCGCTCACCCGAGGCCAGTTGAACCGCGACGGAGGTGGCCTTATCGGCCGTTGTCTTCAGTCGCACGTCGACTTTGTTCTGGCGGAGCTTCCGGAGCGTAAAACCGGATAATGACCGATGATTCAATTCCGGCAGAAGGTGGTCCCCTTTGTGGAGCAGAACGATGCGATGGGGCGTGCTCTTTAGCTCCGGATAGAATCGGCGGATGGCCTGCATCAGATCAGAGATATGTCCGGCGACCTCCACGCCGCTGAATCCTCCGCCGATGACGACTACGGTCAGCAGGCGCTGGCGCACCGAGGGGTCGGGCTCAGAGGCGGCGAGCTCGAAGTTGCCGATCACATCGTCGCCCATCTCGATCGCATCGATGACCGTTTTCAACGCATAGCCCCGCGAAGCCAGACCCGGAATCTCCGCCAAGTCCGCCGCCGCGCCGCAAGCCAGCACCAGATGACTGTAATGCATTGAACCCGCGGTTCCGTCCTTGCGGACATAATGTGCTTCACCCTTTTCGCGGTCGATTCGATTGACGTGCGCCTCCAGCCACTTGGTGCGCCGGGTCAAAGTGCGGCCGGCCACGACGACATCGAAGGGGGAAATGGTCCGCCCGACCACCTCGGGAAGCATCGGCGTAAAGACCAGATGATTCTCAGCGCTGAGGACGACTATTTCCATCTGCGACGGCAGCGAGCTTTCGAGGCGTTGGGCCAGGGTCACTCCGGCGAAGCCTCCGCCGACGATCACGAATCTCTTAATATCCTCCGCCATAGGATCTTTTGAAATGTAGACCTGTGTGGCCATGATACTTGCCTGGGCAGTCAGCAGAGGAAGGGTTCGGCCCGCGTTCCTCGAACCGTCTCGCCGCGCGTTAAGAAATCGACAAACGCCAGTCTCACGAGGATCGCTTGCCAGAAAAAGGCAGCAGGTGCGAATAGCCGTACCAGGGCCGGTCGGTCGCGCAGACGCACGAAGCATGCAAGATCGGGCGTCGTTTCAGCGGTCGCAATCCCGAGGGAGATTGCCGAAGATAGCCGGCTCGAGCCGGTCGGTCGTCTTGAAGGTGAAAAACGCGCGGCGGTTGGCATGGGTCAGTCGCGGGCCTCAATGGATGGGTTCCTCGGCATGACCGCCAAACTGGAATCGCAGGGCCGAAAGCAGCTTGTCCTGGAAGCGGGCATCGCCGCGCGAGCTGAACCGCTCATACAGCGCCGTGGTGAGCACCGGCACGGGTACGCCCTCGTCGATCGCAGCCTTGATCGTCCAGCGCCCCTCGCCCGAATCCGACACGCGGCCGGCGAATTTGGAGAGCTTTGGATCGCGGGCCAACGCGTTCGCCGTGAGGTCGAGCAGCCACGAGGAGATCACGCTGCCCCGGCGCCAGACCTCGGCAATGGCGCCGAGCGCGAAATCGTATTCGTAATTCGCGGGATCACGCAGCGGCGTGGTCTCTGCGTCAACCCGGTCGGATCTCCGGCCGATGTTCGCGGCCCGAAGCACGTTGAAGCCCTCGGCGTATGCCGCCATCATCCCATACTCGATGCCGTTGTGCACCATCTTGACGAAGTGACCCGCCCCGCTCGGCCCGCAATGCAGGTAGCCGCGCTCCGCCGTGCCACCGGATTTCTTCCGGCCCTCGGTCCGCGCAATGCCGCCTTCGCCCGGGGCCAGCGCGGCGAAAACGGGATCGAGACTCTTCACCACGGACACCTCCCCGCCGATCATCATGCAGTAGCCGCGCGCCAAACCCCAGACGCCGCCGCTCGTGCCGACATCGACATAATGAATTCCCCTGGCGGCGAGCTCCTTGGCGCGGCGAGAATCATCGACGTAATAGGAGTTGCCGCCGTCAATGAGGATGTCGCCCCGCTCAAGGTGCGGCAGGAGCTCCGCGATCGTTTGGTCGACTGCGGCCGCCGGCACCATCATCCAGATCGCGCGCGGAGCCGACAGCTTCTTGGCCAGCTCAGCGAGCGACTCAGCGCCGACGGCCTTGATCTTGACCATCTGCTTGACGGCTTTCGCCGATCGGTCAAAAGCCACGCACCGGATGCGGGACCCGAGCAGTCGCCGCACCATGTTGCCGCCCATCCGGCCCAAGCCGATCATGCCAAGCTGGCGGATGGGAGCTACCTTTCCCGAGCGTTTGTATTTCATAAGTAATCGGCTTCTTATTTTTATCGTTGCCACAGGATCTGGCCGACCTCCAAGGGCGCGGAGAGGCCCTCGCAGTGTGGTATGAGGCGCACGGTGAAGTCGGTCGCAGGGCGACTCGACGGGACGTTCGCGTGAAAGACGCCGCCGGGCGCACCGCCGGCCAGGTCTTTTATCCGCGCCATCATCTGGTGCACCGCGTCGCCGCCATTCGCGCCTTCCGCATAAAGTTCCACCTGGACCAGCGCGGGATTCATGTCGCCGAGTGACACCTCCACCATGAAGTCGTGCTGCTCCCTGTCGGTTTTCAAGGTGACTGAGCCGAAGCGGAGCGCGCCCCAGTCCGCGGCTAGGGCATTTTGCCGTTCGAGGAGCCGGCGGGCCTCCGCACCCTTATCGGCGGCGCGGACCCGATAGGCGCTGGCGGCGGGAAGATAGTGTTGCTCGGTGTATTCGGTCACCGCGCGACTGGCGGAGAACCGGGGAGTCAGCCGCGCCATGCTTTCCCGCATGCGCGCAACCCAGGCGGTGGGAATGTCCTTGTCGTTGCGCGCATAGAATTCCGGGATGACCTCCTGTTCGA
>PMSP01000071.1 GCA_003168315.1 Opitutaceae bacterium | reverse complement strand
CGATCATGAGGCGGAAAAAGTCGCGGTCCTCGCTCGTCGCGAAGCCGTAGAGCGTCTGGGAATCCTCGCGGTAGATGACGAGCGTGTGGAGCTTCACAACGCTGCCCACCGCCGGAAGCCGCTCCGCGGTCGTCACCGGGACATTCACCTCGTACCCGAAGCCGTCCACCTCGATGACCGCCCGGACCAGGGCCGACTCCGCGAGCGTTCCCTGGATCGAGGTGATCATCCTATCGGGTCACTTGAGGCCCAGCACGTCCTGCATGTCGTAGACCCCGGGCTCGCGGGCTGCCACCCAGAGGGCGGCCCTCAAGGCCCCGTGCGCGAAGACCGCCCGGTCGCTCGCCCTGTGGGTGAGCTCGAGCCTCTCGCCGGGCCCGGCGAAGACGACCGTGTGGTCGCCGATCACGTCGCCGCCCCTGAGCGAGTGGATCCCGACCTCGGAGCGCGCGCGCTCGCCCGTGATGCCCTTCCGCCCGTGGCGCAGGGCGTCGCGGTCCAGCCTGCGCTCCTCGAGGATGATCTCGAGCAGCCGCTCCGCGGTGCCGCTCGGAGCGTCCTTCTTCATGCGATGGTGCATCTCGACGACCTCCGTGTCGTACTCGTCGCCGAGCGCGCGGGCCGCCCGCCTCGTCAGGGCGAAGAGAAGGTTGACGCCGACCGAGAAATTTCCGGCCCAGACGCACGGGACGCGCGCGGCCAGCCTGAGGAGCTCCGCCTTCTCCCCGGGGGTGTGCCCCGTCGTCCCGATGACGATCGGCTTGCCGTTCTCCGCGGCGACTTCGAGGAGCCCCCGGGTAGCCTCGGGCGAGCTGAAGTCGACGACGGTGTCGACCGCCCTGATGGCGGCCCGCAGGTCGTCGCCCAGGTCGGTCGACGCGGCCACGGTCACGCCCATCTGGGCGGCAGCCGCTGCGACGGCCGCTCCCATCTTTCCGCGGGCCCCGTTCAGGAGAATGTTGAGGGACATGGGGGGATCAGCGCCGGAGGGCGTCCACCGCCCTGGCGAGGACAGCGCGGTTCGCGCGCTCCATGGTGCAGAGCGGCAGGCGGACGGCGTCGCTCCCGATGATCTTCGCCCGCGCGAGGGCCGCCTTGAGCGGCACCGGGCTCGGCTCAATGAAGAGGGCCTTGAAGAGCGGGTAGAGCCTCTCGTGGAGCTTCGCCGCGCGGGCGAAGTCATTCTGCTGCGCCAGGCGAACGAGCCGGGTCACCTCGCGCGGCAGGAGGTTCGAGGCGACGCTGATCACGCCCTCTGCGCCGCTCGCCATGAAGGCCAGGGTGAGCGAGTCGTCGCCGCTCAGGACGATGATGTCATCGCCCATCGCGCGCTTCATCTGGTCGACGCGGTCCACCGAGCCGCCCGCCTCCTTGATCCAGCGCACGTGCGAGTACTTTGAGCGCAGGCGCTCGACAAGCGGGACGCCGATCTCGACGCCGCACCGGGCCGGCACGGAGTAGAGGATGATCGGGAGGTCGGTCGCCTCGGCTATCGCCGAGTAGTGCCTGAAGAGGCCCTCCTGGCTCGGCTTGTTGTAATAGGGGGTGACGACGAGGACGGCGTCCGCGCCGGCCTCGTCCGAGAGCTTTGTGTACTCGAGGGCCTCGGCGGTGGAGTTCGAGCCGGTGCCGGCGATCACGGGGACGCGGCCGCGCGCGAACTCGATGGTCGCCCGGATGACGTCCATGTGCTCCTCCGACGTGAGGGTGGGCGACTCGCCCGTAGTCCCCACGGGCACGATCCCGTCGATGCCGCCGCGGATCTGGTGCTCGACCAGCCTTTTGAGGTCCCCAAACGCTACGTCCTTCCCGCTGAAGGGGGTTGCGAGAGCGGTGATCGCTCCTGTGAGGGGCCTTGGCTTCATGTTCGTGGGTGTCGGATCAGGGCAAAGATGCCTTGCCGCGTGGAGCAGGCCAAGCTACAAAATCCAGAGCAACGCTATTCTGCTGAATGAACGCCGTCACCCCCCACACCGAGATTTTCAACGACCTGCTCAAGCTCGCCGTCGACAGCGGCGCGAGCGACATCGTGATCAAGTCGAACAAGCCGGGGTACGTGCGCATCTCGAACCGGCTGAAGCCGGTGGACATGGACGCCATTTCGAGCCCGGAGGCCCAGGCCTTCGTCGATGAGCACGTCCCCGAGGTCTTCAAGAAGCGCTGGGACGAGATGGGCCAGATCGACTTCGCCTACGCGGCCGACGGGGTCGGCCGCTTCCGCGTGAACGCGTTTCACCAGCGGGGCCTGGTCAGCATCGTCTTCCGGCACATCAAGAGCCGCGTCCCTAACTTCGACGACCTGGGCCTCCAGGCCGAGCCGCTCCTCAAGCTCGCGAACGCGAAGGACGGCATCCTCCTTGTCTGCGGGGCAACGGGCTCGGGCAAGAGTTCGACGATGGCCGCCATGCTGAACTGGATCAACGCGAACATGGACAAGCACATCGTGACGATCGAGGACCCGATCGAGTACACGTTCCAGGACGACAAGTCGGTCTTCCAGCAGCGCGAGATCGGGCTCGACGTCCCGACCTTCGAGCTGGCGATCAAGTCCGTCCTTCGCCAGAACCCGGACATCATCCTGATCGGGGAGATGCGGGACAGGGAGACCTTCGAGACCGCCATCTCCGCCGCCGAGACCGGGCACCTGGTCTTCTCCACCATGCATGCCGCGACGGTCGCTCAGTCGCTGACGCGCCTCTTCGAGTTCTTCCCGCCCGACCAGATGGCGCAGGCCCGCAGGCAGATCTCCGGCTCCATCCGCGGCTTCATCTGCCAGAAGCTGATCCCGAGCCTCGAGGGCGGCGGCCGCGTGCCCAGCAACGAGGTCCTGAACACCGACGCCACGATCAGGAACCTCATCCTCGAGGGCCACTTCGACAAGATCACCACACTCCTAGAGAGCGGCATCGACGGCAGCAGCTATTCCTTCAACAAGGATCTCTACCGGCTGATCAAGGCCGGACGGATCAGCAAGGCGGACGGGGTCAGGTTCTCGCCGAACCCCCAGCAGCTTGAGATGAACCTGAAGGGCATCTTCATCAAGAGCTAGGGGCCCGGCGGCCCCGCGTCCGATGCGACTATCGGTGACACTCCTATTGGTCGCCGCCGCGGCGGCCGCCCGCGGCGCCGATGCGCCAGCGGCGGACTCCATCGCGCAGGCGCGCAAGGACATCGCGACCATCAAGGCCCCGGCCCCGCAGCAGGACCCCGCGGCGGTCCAGCCGCCCCCGGACACGAGGGACCTCGGCCCGGTCCAGGAGGCCCCGCGGCAGGACACCCGCTCGCTCCTCGACCCGGACCTGTCGCTCGACCCGGCCAAGAAGAAGCAGGGGACCGGCAACTGGCTTGTCGACGCCATGGACAAGAACTCGGACCACTCCCAGTCCCCGAAGGGGAGGGACGACCTCCTCCGTGACGGCGAGAGTTCGGACTCGAGGATCGAGGCCGCCCTCCAGGATGGCCGCGAGAAGCCGGCCTCGAAGGAGGCGACCGGCCCCGCCTACAACCCGCTCGACGCGTTTATGGGCGGCTGGATCTCGGCCAGGGACCACGAGCTTCTCCTGCCCGCGGGCAAGGGCGACGGCCTCGCAGCCGGCGACCCCGGAAAGGCCCGCGCCGACACACTTCCCGGCCTCGACCTCGCGCAGGCCCAGGCGGCCGCGATCCCGCTGCCCGCGCCGGATGCCGCCGGCCCGGTCGATGCGAAGGCCTCCAATCCCTACCTTTCGGTCATGGATTCCCTGGCGCCGGCCTCGACGCTGAAGATATTCGTGGCGCCGGACGTCTCGGGCTTCGCCCCGGCGGCCCCGGTTGGCGGCCAGCGCGGCGCGGCTCCGGCCGGGG
>PMSP01000066.1 GCA_003168315.1 Opitutaceae bacterium | reverse complement strand
GCCGCCTACGCGGGCTGGCTGGTGTCCTCCTCGGCCGACGCGCCGGGCTGGCTGGTCCCGGCCATCGTCGCCGTCGGCATCGTCGCGACCGGCGTGATCGTCTGGTCGCTGGCGCGCCGCCGCTCCGTCTCGTTCGCCGCGGCCCTGGCCGCGAAGGTGACGGGCGACGCCTCCTACGTCCCCGGAACCGACGGCCTCGCGGCCCCGGCGGGCTGGATCGACGAGTGCGCGGCCGACCTTGTCGCCAACAAGGGCGAGTGCCTGGTCGTCGCCGGCTCGCACCTGCCCGAGGCCGTGCACGCGGTTGCCTACGCCATCAACCAGTTCCTGGGGAACATTGGATCCACGCTCGACTTCATCTACAGCACGAAGCCGCAAACGCTCGGGATCGAGGGCCTGGCGGCCGCGATCGCCAAGGGAACCGTCAAGACGCTCCTGATCCTCGGCGGCAACCCCGCGTACAACGCCCCGGCCGACCTCAACTGGACCGAGGTGCAGAAGAAGGTCCCGCAGGTTATCCGCTACGGCTACTACGTGGACGAGACGTCTGCCGCGGCGCAGGCGCACATCGCCGCGGCCCATTATCTCGAGTCCTGGGGCGACGCCCGCACGGCGGACGGGACGGTCGTCCCGGTGCAGCCGATGATCATGCCCCTCTTCGGCGGGCTGACCCAGAGCGAGGTGATCGCCTCGGTCGCGGGAATCCCCAACACCGATCCGTACAAGCTGGTCTTCGACACGGTCGCCGGGCGGGGCCCGAGGTCCGAGGCGGTCTTCCGGAAGTTCCTGCACGACGGCTACCTCTCGGGAACGGCCTTCAGGCCGGTGCGCCCCCGCTACAACCACGCGGCGGTGCACACCTACCTTTCGGCCGGCGTCACGGTTCCGAAGGTCGACAGGGACGCGATCGAGGTCCGCTTCATAGCCGGCGCCTGCATCGACGACGGCCGGTTCGTCAACAACGGCTGGCTCCAGGAATGCCCCGACCCGATCACGAAGATAAGCTGGGACAACGCCATCCTCGTCAGCCCGCGGCTCGCGAAGGAGCTCAATATCGAGACCTGGTCCGACGGGCTGCGCCCGATCGCCCGCAAGGACCTCGCGCAGTTCGACAAGGGCCGCGAGAACGCGCACATCGTCGAGCTGACGATCGGCGGGCGCAAGATCTCCGGGCCGGCGCACATCCAGCCCTGCCTCGCCAACTACACGGTCATCGTTCCCCTGGGATACGGCCGCACCAAGACCGGGCGGGTGGGGGAGGGAACGGGCTTCAACGCCTACGCTGCCCGGGCGACCGGCGCCCTGCACATCGCCACCGGCGCCGCGATTGCCGTCAGCGGCGCCCGGATGGAGCTCGCCGACTCCCAGTGGCACTGGTCGATGGAGGGCCGCGACCTCGTCCGCGAGGGCAACCTCGGGGAGTACCAGGAGAATCCCGGCTTCGCCAAGGAGGTGGGCCTCGAGGCCGAGAGCCCCCCGGCGGTCCTCGATCCCGGGGCGAAGGAAATGCCCCTCGCCGACCGGGCGAAGGAGATCCCGCGGGGCAACTCGCTCTACATCACCCCGAAGTTCGACGGCGTGCACCAGTGGGGGATGAGCATCGACCTGAACACCTGCATCGGGTGCAACTCCTGCGTCGTCGCCTGCCAGGCGGAGAACAACATCCCGATCGTCGGCAAGGAGCAGATCCTGCGCGGCCGCATCATGCACTGGATCCGGCTCGACCGGTACTACTCCGACGGGAAGGCGTCGGCGGCGGCCTTCGGCGGCGCGGGCAACGAGGAGATCCCCGAGGACCCGCAGATCTCGATGCAGCCGATCGCCTGCATGCAGTGCGAGCTGGCGCCGTGCGAGATGGTGTGCCCGGTCAACGCGACGGTCCACGACGACGAGGGACTGAACGTGATGGCGTACAACCGGTGCATCGGCACCCGCTACTGCGCGAACAACTGCCCCTACAAGGTGAGGCGCTTCAACTTCTTCGACTGGAACATGAGGAGCCTCGACAGCCTGTACCTGGGGCCCCTCGGGCCGGAGGGGATGCCGGAGCTGGTCCAGATGGTCAAGAACCCCGAGGTCACGATCCGCATGCGGGGCGTCATGGAGAAGTGCACGTACTGCGTGCAGAGGATCGAGCGCGGGAAGATCGAGTGGAAGGTGAAGACGGCCCAGGAGGGCCACCCGCAGGACGTCATCGTCCCCGACGGCACCATCCGTACGGCCTGCCAGCAGGCTTGCCCAGTCGAGGCGATCGAGTTCGGCAACATCCTAGACCCGGAGAGCCGCGTCTCGCAGGCGAAGGCACGCGAGCAGGACTACTCGCTCCTCGGCTACCTGAACACGAGGCCCCGGACGACCTACCTCGCCAGGATCCGCAACCCGAATCCCAGGATGCCCGACTACACGGCGATGCCGCTCAGCAGGGTGGAGAACTGGAACAAGAACCACCCGAGCAAGAAGGCCTGATCCGATGTCCCACGCCACCGAGACCCCCGCAGACGCGCCGGCGATCCTCTCCGAGGTGAGGCCGGCCCTGAAGCCGCGCGCGCCGATGGTCGGGCACGGCCGCAGCTTCTCCTGGATCACGGAGAAGATCTGCGGCATAGCCGAGGAGAAGACGCCCGTCTGGTGGTGGTGGTGCTTCACCGCGGCCTGCATCGTCGCTTCCTTCACGGTCGCCGGCCTGATCTACCTTGTCTCGACGGGAGTCGGCGTCTGGGGCCACAGGAACCCGGTCAACTGGGCCTGGGACATCGTCAACTTCGTCTTCTGGATCGGCATCGGCCACGCCGGGACCCTCATCTCGGCCATCCTCTGCCTCCTGCGCCAGAAGTGGCGGACCTCGATCAACCGCTCCGCCGAGGCGATGACGATCTTCGCGGTCATCTGCGCCGGGATCTTCCCCGTCTTCCACCTCGGGCGCGTCTGGTACTCGTGGTTCCTCTTCCCGCTGCCCAACTCGAACATCATCTGGCAGAACTACCGCTCGCCGCTCGAGTGGGATGTTTTCGCGGTGTCGACCTACGGGACGGTCTCGGTGCTCTTCTGGTACGTGGGCATGATCCCGGACCTGGCGACCATGCGCGACCGGTTTGCCTCGGTCGGCAAGACCATCCGGGCGCGGGTCTACGGGATTTTCGCCATGGGGTGGCGCGGCTCGGGGCGGCACTGGAGCAACTACGAGATGGCCTACCTCATCCTCGCCGGCATCTCGACGCCGCTCGTCCTCTCGGTCCACACGATCGTCTCGTTCGACTTCGCCGTCTCGCTCCTGCCGGGATGGCACACGACGATCTTCCCGCCTTACTTTGTCGCGGGCGCGATCTTTTCGGGCTTCGGCATGGTGCTGACCCTGGTCCTCCCCCTGCGGGCGGTTTACAAGCTCGAGGACCTGGTCACGCAGTACCACATCGACTGCATGTGCAAGATCACCCTAGCGACTGGAACGATGGTGGGGTACGCCTATCTCATGGAGTTCTTTATCGCGTGGTACGGGGCCAATCCGAACGAAAGCTTCACCTTCATCAACCGCGCGTTCGGGCCCTACTGGTGGGCCTACTTCATCATGGTCACGTGCAACGTGATCACGCCCCAGTTCTTCTGGTTCAAGGGGGTCCGCCGCAACACGGCCCTCGTCTTCGTCCTGTCCCTCTTCGTCAACGTCGGCATGTGGTTCGAGCGCTTCGTCATCATCGCCACGTCGCTCGCCCGCGACTTCCTGCCCTCGAGCTGGGGCTACTACAGCCCCTCGGTGGTCGAGATCTTCACCTTCTTCGGGACGTTCGGGGTGTTCTCCGTCCTCTTCCTGCTCTTCGTCCGTTTCCTGCCGATCATGGCGGTGGCGGAGCTTAAGGCCGTGACGCCCCAGGCCGACCCGCATTCTGATGTCGACGCGGGAGCGCATGGCGCCGCCCGGACGGGGGAGCACAACTAGAGGCACCGGTCATGGCTGAGAAACCCTACGGACTGATCGCCACCTTCGAGACCCCGGGAGCCCTCATGCGCGCCGCCGAGCAGGTGCGCGACGCGGGCTACCGCAGGTGGGACTGCATCACCCCGTTCCCGATCCACGGCCTCGACAAGGCGATGGGCGTCGGGCGCTCCCGGGTGCCCAGGATCTCGCTCCTTGGCGGCATCACGGGCTTCTGCACGGGAATGTCGATGATCTGGTTCATGGACAGCTATGACTACGGGCTGACGGTGGGCGGCAAGCCCCTCTTCAGCCCGCTCTATGCGTTCCCGGTCTCCTACGAGCTGACGATCCTCTTCACGGCCTTCGCGACCATCGGCGGCATGTTCTTCCTGAACGGCCTGCCGATGCACTACCACCCGGTGCTCAACTACGACAAGATCCGGCGCGGGACGGACGACCTCTTCTTCATCGTGATCGAGAGGGTGGACCCGAGGTTCAGCGACGACAACACGAGGGCGCTCCTGGCAAAGGCCGGCGGCGCGGACATCACGGAGATCGAGGCCTGAGCCATGATGCGCAACCTCTACCTCGGCACAGCCTTCCTCGTCGTCCTGACGGTCTCCATCCTCGGGCTGCGGGGCAGGACCTTCACGCGCCCCCCGATGGACGTCTTCCCGGAGTGGCTCTTCCCCGGGATGAAGTACCAGCCGAAGCTCGTGCAGCAGACGGCGAGCAAGTTCTTCGCGGACGGGCGCTCGGACCGGGCCGCGCCGCCGAACACGGTCGCGGCCTCCTACGGGCCCGCCGGCCAGCCGCTGCGGGACGACGACTTCCTCTACCTAGGCAAGGCGCCGAACGGCTCGTTTGCCCGGGGCTTCCCCACATCCCTCAAGGTCGACATGAAGTTCGTCGAGCGCGGCCGCGACCGGTTCACGATCTACTGCCTCCCCTGCCACGGCGCTGTCGGGGACGGCAACGGGATCACCAAGGCTTACGGCATGGGGGCCACGCCCACTTATCATGACGACCGGCTGCGCAAGATGGCCGAGGGCGAGATCTTCAACACGATCACGAACGGGAAGGGGCAGATGAATTCCTATGCGGACAAGCTGGGGCCCGCCGACCGCTGGGCCGTGATCGCCTACGTGAGGGCCCTCCAGCGGGCCCAGACGGGAACCGTCTCCGACGTGCCCGAAGACCACAGGGGGGACCTGGGACTCAAATGAGGAAGCCCGACTCAACGAAGGCCCTCGGGATCGGCATCGCCGGCCTCGCCGTGACGGCGCTCGGGATGCTCGTGTCGCCGCCGCACGTCGTCGCGACGGCGTACCTTGTCGGAATCGGGTTCTGGACCGCGATCGCGATCGGGATGCTGATGATGATCCTGCTCCACCACATCTTCGACGCCTCGTGGTCGGTCGTCCTGCGCCGGCAGTATGAGCACGGGATCGCCGCCTTCCCCTGGCTCCTCCTCCTGTTCGTGCCGCTCCTGGCGGCCTCGTGGCTCGGGCCGAGGGACCTCATCTGGCCGTGGATGAACCCGGACCACCAGATCATCGGCGGCCACCTGGTGAAGGACGACCTCCTCTACGTGAAGAAGCGCGCCTTCCTCAACCTGCCGCTCTTCACGATCGTGACAATGGGCTTCTTCGCCGCCTGGATCTGGATATCCGCGCGCCTGAGGAAGGCCTCGTTCACGCAGGACGTGGACGGCGACGTCAAGTGGACCTTCATGAGCGGCAAGACCGCCGGCTTCGGCATCCCGCTCCTCGCCCTCACCCTCACCGGGGCCGCCATCTACTGGTTCAAGAGCCTCGAGTACCACTGGTTCTCGACCATGTACGGCGTCTGGTTCTTCGCGAATTGCATGCGCGGGGCCCTCTCGAGCGGCGTCCTCATCATGCTCTGGCTCTACCGCAGGGGGGACTTCAAGGGGATACTGAAGACCGACCACCTCTGGGCCATCGGCCAGATGATGCTCACCTTCACGGTCTTCTGGGCCTACATCTCGTTCTCGCAGTACTTCCTGATCTGGAACGCGAACGTCCCCGAGGAGACCTTCTGGTACAACATCCGCGAGTACGGCGACTGGTGGTACGTGAGCCTCTTCCTCGTCTTCGGCAACTTCCTCCTCCCGTTCCTCTTGCTCCTTTCCTACCGCTACAAGGTCACCCACCGGACGATCAGGCGGATCGCCTACCTCGTGCTCTTCGTGATCTTCGTCGACATCTCCTACAACATCCTGCCGGCGCTCCAGGACAAGAGCGGCAACCCGCAGCCCTTCTTCTCGGTCAACCTCATCTGGGCCGTGACGTCCGTGGTCGGCGTCGGCGGTATCTGCATCGCGGCGTACCTGCGCGACCTCCCGAAGACCAAGCTGATCCCGATCCACGATCCCCGCATCGGGGACTGCCTGAACCATGACGACTGACCCCAACACGCCGACGCCGCGGCCGGTCTCCCTCGTCTGCGTGCTCGCCATCTTCGTCCTCCTGTCGCTCTTCGGGATCATGGCGAAGCGCGTCTACGTGCACTCGCGCACGCCCGCTCCGCAGAACGAGGCGCCCGACAACCTCTCGAAGGACATGGCCTGGAGGGCCACGCCCGAGACCCGCAGGGCCCACCTGGCCGACCTGAGGAAGAAGCAGGCGGAGCAGGGAGCGTCCTACGCCTGGGTCGACCAGAAGACGGGCGTCGTCCAATTGCCCGTCGCTAGGGCGATGGAGCTCGTCGTCCTCGAGCACGGGGGCGCCAAATGACGATGAAGAGCGAAATGACCGGCACCGACTCGGCGTCCAGCACGCCGCTCCTCTTCCTCCTCTTGTCCGGGATCGTCTGGCTGGTCGTCGCCGGGGTCCTGGCGCTCCTGGCGGCGATCCAGCTTCATTCCCCATCGTTCCTGGCGAATTGCCGGGTCTTCACCTATGGCCGGACGACGGTCATGGCGGAGACGGCCTTCGTCTACGGCTGGCTCGCGAACACCGGGCTCGCCCTCGGCCTGTGGGTCCTCATGCGCCTCGCGGGCGAGCCCCTGCGGGCCCAGAACTGGGCCCTCTGGGGGACCTTCTTCTGGAACCTCGGGGTCACCGGGGCCGTGATCGGTGTCGCCGCGGGCGACGCGACGGGCTTCGAGCTCCTCGGGCTCCCAGGCTACGTCCAGTTCGTCCTCTTCTTCGCCTACGCGGCCATCGCCGTCTCGGGTCTCCTCGCCTGGTCGGGGCGGCTGCGCGAGGTCTCCTACGCCTCCCAGTGGTACGCGGCCGCGGCGCTCTTCCTCTTTCCCTGGCTCCTCTCGGTCGCCCACGTGATGCTCTTCTCCTCGCCCGTCCGCGGGGTCGTCCAGCCGATCGTGGCGGGATGGTACGCCCAGTCGGCGTGGACCCTCTGGCTCGCCCCCCTGGCCCTCTCGGTGGCCTACTACATCGTCCCCAAGGTGACGGGAAGGACGCTGCCCTCGTACGAGTTCGCGTCGCTCGGCTTCTGGTGCCTGATGTTCATTGGCGGGCTGACCGGCGGCCGCCACCTGCTGGGCGGCCCGGTCCCGGCCTGGATCCCCTCGGTCGCGGTCGTCTCCTGCGCGCTCCTCCTCTTCCACACGGTCATCGTCCTCCTGAACCTGCGGGGCGCATTCTCGGGGAGGGGGATAGCCCTCAAGTTCATCGCATTCGGGCTCCTGGCATACCTGGTGGGGGCCCTCTGCGACGCCCTGACCTCGTTCCACTCGGTGGCGGCCCACACGCAGTTCACCCTCTTTGACGTGGCGCAGAGGCAGGTGGCGCTCTACGGGGCGGCGTCGATGATCCTCTTCGGCGGGATCTACTACGCGCTTCCCCGCATAACCGGAAAGGCGTGGCTCTCGGGAGGGCTCGTGCGGGCGCACCTGCTCCTGACGGTCGTCGGGATCGTCCTCCTCGTCGGCTCGCTCTCGATCGCCGCGGTCGCGCAGAGCCAGGAACTCCTCGAGGCCTCGGTCCCGATCATCGACATATCGAAGAACATGCGCCCATGGCTCATGGGGGCCGTGGTCGCGCAGGCCATCCTGCTCATCGCCAACGTGCTCCTCCTCCTCAACTTCTACGGGACGGCGTGCAGGATACTGAACATCTCCGCGCCCGCCTGGTTCAACCCGCCCTCGGCGATGGAGACGCCCTCGACGTGAAGAACAACTTCCTGTTTTTCATAGGCGTCTTCGCCGCGCTCCTCATCTCGTGGCTGGGGATCGTCGTCGGCTCCAACGCGCAGCTTGGCTCGCTCCCGCCTTACTATGACGACAACGCCGGCGGCACGTTTCCCGAGTGGATGCCGGGCATCGCCGCCGAGGGACAGCTTGTCTACAGGGACCTGGGATGCGTCGCCTGCCACACCCAGCAGGTGCGCCGGCCTGGCTTCGGGTCGGACACGGCCAGGGGCTGGGGCGACCGCCAGAGCGTGGCCCGCGACTACATCTACCAGCCCTTCCCGCAGATCGGCTCCTCGCGGGTGGGCCCCGACCTCACGAACCTTGGCGACCGGAAGGTGCCGTATGACTCCGACGACCTCCTGAACATGCTCTACAGCGGATCCCAGGGGATGCCGTCCTACCGTTTCCTCTTCGAGAGCCGCCAGGTCGGCAAGAACGCGCAGGTTTCCGATAAGGCCCTCAAGCTGACGGGCGGCCTGAAGCCCGAGGCGGGCTGGGAAATCGTCCCGACCCGCCGCGCGGTGGCGCTCGTCGGGTACCTCGTCAACCTGAAGACCAGCTTTACCTATCCCGAAGCGGCACCGTTTACCCCCCCGAAGCCCGAGGGCGAGGCCGCAAAGCCCGCCGCCGCGCCAGGCGCGGTACCGGCGCCCACCGCACCTGCCCCCGCTCCCGCAGCGG
>PMSP01000106.1 GCA_003168315.1 Opitutaceae bacterium | reverse complement strand
CCCTGGCGACCGACGCGGGGACCCCGGGGCTCAGCGATCCCGGCTTCCGGGTCGTCCGCGCCTGCCGGCGCCGCGGGCTCCCCGTGATCCCCGTTCCCGGGCCGGTGGCCTTTGCCGCCGTTCTCTGCGCAAGCGGCCTTCCCACGAACGGCTTCCTGTTTGCCGGCTTCCTTCCGCCGAAGTCCTCGGCCCGCCTCGCGTTCTACGGCAAGTACAGGGACTTCGGCTTCACGATCGCCCTCTACGAGAGCTGCCACAGGATCGCCAAGGCCATGGACGACATCGTCGCGGCCCTGGGGCCGGAGCGGGTCGTCTGCGTCGCCAAGGAGGTCACGAAGGTCCATGAGACCTTCTGGGTGGGGCCGGCCGGACAGGTCCGCGAGGGCCTGTCGAAGGCGAGCCTCAAGGGCGAGTTCACGCTCCTGATCGCTCCCTCCGATTACATCCTCTGAACATGCGAGCCGCGGTCATCGACGTCGGCAGCAATTCCATAAAGATACTCGTTGCCGAACGCGGCGCCGACGGGGCGCTGGTTGAGGTCCTCTCGAGGACGCTCGAGGTGCGGATCAGCAAGGGGATCGGATCCGGCAGGCCCAGCCTGACGCAGGAGGGAATCAGGGCCGGTGTCGCAGCCATCGCGGCCCTTGCAGCCGAGGCCGGGGGCGCCGGGAGGGTCACGGTCGTCGCCACGAGCGCGGTGCGGGACGCCTCGAACGGATCCGTTTTTGGCCGCGAGCTGGCCTCGGCGACCGGGCTCGATCTGCGGATCCTCACCGGATCCGAGGAGGCGACGCTGATCGGCCGGGGCCTGACGACCGACCCGGCCCTGGCCGGACTGCGCAACTTCCATTCCTACGACCTTGGCGGCGGCAGCCTCGAGTGCCTGTCATTCGAGGACCGAAAGCTCGCCAGCGCGGTCAGCCTCCCGCTCGGGTGCGTTCGCCTGACGGAGATGTTCGTCCCCTCGCCCGGCGCCCCGCTGGGCCCGGCGGAACGCGCGGCGATCTCAAAGCAGGTGAAGGACTCCCTCGACGCCTCCGGGTTCCCCGTGGTCCCGGCAGGATGGGCCGTCGTGGGAACGGGAGGCACCCTGACGACAATAAGGGCGATGGCCGCGGCGACTCGCGGCATTTCCGTACATGAGGCCGATCCGCTGGTCCCGGAGTCGTCCCTTCGCGACATGCTGTCCGCGGTCGGCTCAGTGGACCTTGCCGCCCGCAAGAACCTGAAGGGCCTTCCGCCGGCGCGGGCCGACGTCTTCCCAACCGCGCTCGCCACGCTTCTGGCGCTTGCGGAATCGGCCGGGATCCAGGCCTTTCACCACTCGTTCCGGAACCTGCGCTGGGGGGTCGCGGCGGAAATCCTGGACTAGGCGCGGGAACCTGCTCAGCCCTTCTTGAGCGCCTTGATCTGCGCCCTGAAATCCGCCGGCAGGGGCGCCCTGAAATCAAGCATCTTCCCCGTCTTCGGGTGCCTGAGGGAGAGCCGGCCGGAGTGAAGCATCACCCTTTCCGGCTGCCGCGCCATCCGCGAGCTCTCCTTCCAGCCGTAGGCCGAGTCGCCGAGGAGGGGGTGGCCGAGCGACGCCATGTGGACCCGTATCTGGTGCGTGCGGCCGGTGTGGAGCGTGCAGGTGACCAGGGCCGCCAGGTCCCCGTAACGCTCGACGACCGCCCAGTCGGTCCAGGAGGCCCTGCCCCCGTGGCCCTCCTCGACGACGGCCATCTTGTGGCGGTGGCGCACGTTCCTGCCGATCGGCTTCTGGACCGTCCCGCTGAGGAGCCTCGGCACGCCGACGACGAGCGCCGTGTACTCCTTGATGACCGTCCGGTCCGCGAACTGCTTCGCCAGCCCGCGGTGCGCCACGTCCGTCTTTGCGACGACGATGACGCCGGAGGTCTCGCGGTCGAGCCGGTGGACAATCCCCGGGCGCTCGACGCCCCCGATCCCGCTTAAGGTCCCCGCGCAGTGCGAGAGGAGCGCGTGGACGAGGGTGTCCTCGCGCGTCCCGGCGCCCGGGTGGACGACCATCCCCGCCGGCTTGTTGACCGCGAGGAGCCACTTGTCCTCAAAGAGGATATCCAGCGGGATGTCGACCGCCCTGAGCTCCGTCGTGACGACATCGGCGAACGAGAACTGGAGGACGTCGCCGGCGTGCACCGTGGCCGAGCGGTCGACCGGCTTGCCGCGCAAAAGGACCAGGCCCGCGTCGATCGAGCGCTGGAACGCGACCCGGCTGTGCTCCGGGAACGCCGTCGCGAGGGCCTTGTCGGCGCGGGCGTGCCGCACTCCCTCGGGCACGATGTGGGTCTCAACCGTGCTCACGCGCCGGCGAGCCTGTCGATTTCGGAGAGCCACGCGAGCCTGTCGGCCGCGGGGATGTCGGCGACCGCCCAGCCGTTCCGGGCGACCTGGGCGAGCTCCCCGCGAGAGAAGCCGCCCTGGGTGGCGAGCGCGGTGTACTCCTCGGTGAGCGAGTTCGCAAAGCTGAGGGGATCGTCGGTGCTGACCGTGCAGTTGACCCCGGCCGCCATCAGGGCGCGCAGGGGATGCGAGGCGATGTCAGGGTACACCTGGAGGCCTATGTTGCTGAGGGGACAGGTGTCGAAGGTGGCGCCCTCCTCGGCGGCGAGCCTCACGACCGCGGGGTCCTCGATCGCCCGCACGCCGTGCTGGATCCGGCGGACCCCGAGCTGCTGGATGGCCTCGCGCACCCGCGAGGGGCCGTCGAACTCCCCCGCGTGGCACTTCGTCACCTTCCCGGCCGCCCTGATCCTCTCCCACACCTTGAAGGTCCACGGCTCAGTCGGCACCTGCTCCAGCCCGTGGAGGTCCACGCCTGCAAGCGAGTCCCAGTCCTCAAGGCTGTCTATCGTCGAGCGAAGCGGCCCGTCGTAGGCACTCCTCAGCATGCCTGCGAAGACGCGGACCTCGAGGCCGGGCGGCGCCGCGGAGAGGATGGCATCGATGATCTCGGTTCCCGGAACGTCTATGAACTCCGTCACGTGGAGGTGGAAGCTCGTCTCCACATAACGGACGTTCTGGCGGACATGGGCTGCAAAAATGACCCGCGCCGCCTCATGGTAGCGCTCCGCGCTCGTGTACCACGGGAGCGCGTGCCGCAGGAGTGTCTGCTCAAACTCGGGAAAATTCGGGTAGCGGTAGGACCTCCGGCGGAATTCCGGGTCCGGGCCGTACGCGACGGGGTCCAGGGTCCTCAGGAGCTCATCGTAGGGCAGCGCACCCTCGATGTGGAGGTGGGTCTCCGTCTTGGGAAGCGCCTGGATGAAGGTATCGAGGGAAACGGCCACTTCTTGGTTCATTTGCATCAACGAATCCGCATCCGTCGATATGATCAAGCTCAACCGGCCAGCAGGTATTCCGGGTTCAGCTTGTGCAGGGGCTTCGGCACGAACAGGCCGTCCTTGCGGATCAGCTTCCCGTCGAAGCTGATCTCCCCGCCGCCGTACTCGGGGCGCTGGATGCAGACCATGTCCCAGTGCACCTGGGACTTGTTGCCATTGCCGCAGTCGTCATAGGCCTGCCCCGGCGTGAAATGGAATGAGCCGGCGATCTTCTCGTCGAAAAGGATGTCCCGCATGGGCTCGAGGATGTGGGGGTTGAAGCCGATCGCGAACTCGCCGATGTAGCGCGCCCCGGGGTCGCTATCGAGGATCTGGTTCAGCTTGGCGGTGTTGTTGGACGTCGCCTCGACGATCCGCCCTTTCTTGAAGACGAGCCGGATGTGGTCGAACGAGGACCCCAGGTAGACGGTCGGCGCGTTGTACTGGACGACGCCCTCCACCGAGTCCTTGACCGGGCAGGAGAACACCTCGCCGTCCGGGATGTTGTAGCGGCCGCCGCATTCCTTCGCCCCGATCCCCTTGATCGAGAACCTGAGGTCGGTCCCTGGGGACGTCACGTGCACCTGGTCGGTCCTCGACATCAGCTCGGCCAGCACCTTCATGCCCGGCCTCATGCGCCCGTAGTCGAGCGTGCACACCCTGAAGTAGAAGTCCTCGAAGGCCTCCGTGCTCATGCCGGCCTGCTGGGCCATGGCCGACGTCGGCCAGCGAAGCACCACCCACTTCGTCCGGTTCACCCGGTGGTCGATGACCGGCTTCATGAGGCGGCTGACGAGCTGGACGCGCGCCGAGGGGACATCCGCCGCCTCGAAGATGTTGTCCGAGCCCCTGAGGGCGATGTAGGCGTCCATCTGGCGCATCCGGGCGAGCTCGATCTCCGAGAGGGACGCTATCTGCGCCTCCTCGGCCCCGAGCGCGATCTCGCGCGAAATCCGCGCGCGGTGGATCTGCGCAAAGGGCAGCGCCCCCCGCTTGCGCGCGGCGCGGATCAGCGCGATCACCATGGGGTCCGGCACGTCGAACGCGTCTATCAGGACGCGCTCCCCCTTCCTCAGGGCGGTCGAAAATCCGGTAAGTCCCTCGGCAAGCTGCGTGAGACGGGGGTCGATGATCATGGCGAACCCCCAATAACGCCCGGGCCGGAGCTTCCCGCAAGTGCGTTCTGAGGAAAGCAGATGCGGCCCACGGCCTCGTCGAAGTCGGCGGCCCCCCGGATGATCTCGATCTCGAGCCGAAGGTAGTAGATCGGCAGGGGGCAGCCGCCGGGGTCCGATATCCGGACCGAGTCCTTCTCCGTCGTGACAAGGCACTCCGCCCGCTCGCGCTCGGGGGCGTCGTAGAGGTCCTGCAGGTCCTCGGGGGTGTAGCGGTAGTGGTCCAGGAACCGCTCGCGGCCGACGAGGAGCGCCCCCAGGTCCCTCAGGAACTTCTCGAAGCTCTCCGGGGTCGCGATCCCGCTGAAGGCGAAGATCCGCCGGCCCCGGAGCCATTCCAGGTTCTCCCGGCCCGCGGCGGCGCCGGCCTTCGCGTCCATCCGCTGGAGGTACTGGGGCTTGTGGGCGCACTCGATGATGTCGGCGTCCGGCTTGTACCTGGCGATCAGCGCCTCCAGCTCGGCGTCCCGCCTGCCGTTCGACTTGGTGAGGAAGATGTAGTTGGCCCTCTTCAGGTGCTTCACCGGCTCCCGCAGGATCCCCCTCGGCAGGAGGTGCCCGTTGCCAAACGGGTTCGTCTTGTCCACAAGCAGGAGGTTCAGCCTCCCCTTGAGCGGGAGGTACTGGAAGCCGTCGTCCAGGACCAGCGTGTCGCAGCCGTACTTCTTGATGGCGTAGGCGCCGGCCTTGACCCGGTTCTTGTCCACCAGGACGACGACCCCGGGAAGGTTCCGGGCAAGCATGAAGGGCTCGTCGCCGGCCTGCTCGCTGTCGAGGAAGACCTCCTGGCCGTCGCTGACGACCCTGGGCGGCGGCTCGTCCGTGTGGGTGATCCCGTACCAGGCCTTCTTCCAGAAGGGGGGGGCCTTGCTCTTGTAGCCCCGGCTGAGGATCGCCACCTTCCGGCCCCGGTCCCTGAGGGCGCGCGCGAACTTCTCGACCACGGGGGTCTTCCCCGTGCCGCCCACGGTCAGGTTGCCGACCACGACGACCAGGCAGCCGAGCGGATGGTCGCGCAGGATCCTCTTGCGGTAGAGCCAAAGGCGCAGCTGCACGCCGATGCTGAAGAGCCAGGACGCCCCCGTCAGGAAGGTCCCGAAGATGACCGCGCCGGTGTCCGCCCGGCGGCCCAGGACGACATCGACCGTGTACAGTTCGACCGATTGGAGTTTTCTTTTGAGCCAGGACAGCGGCATTGGGCGGCGGACGGTTGGGCCGCCCAAGGGGAATGAAGGTTGACGCCGCGGGCCGCGTAAACTGTTTTTAACGTTTCAGCGCACCCGCCATGGCCTATAAACTCTTCATTCCCGGTCCCATCGCCGTCTCCGAAAAGACGCTCCGGGCGATGGCCCAGCCCATGATCGGCCACCGCAGCGCGGACTTCGTGGCCCTCTACCAGGCCCTCCAGCCCGACCTGCAGGCCCTGTTTGGCACCAAGGACCCCGTCTACATCTCGACCAGCAGCGCCTGGGGCGTCATGGAGGGGTCGATCCGCAACGTCGTGAAGACGAAGGTCCTCAACTGCATGAACGGGGCCTTCTCCGACAAGTGGAACGACGTCTCGATCCGGTGCGGGAAGAAGGCGACGGCGCTCAGGTTCGAGTGGGGCCAGCCGGTCGAGCCCGAGGCGGTCCGCGCCGAGCTCGCCAAGGGCGGCTACGACGCGATCACGCTCATCCACAACGAGACCTCGAGCGGGTGCATGAGCGACCTGCCCGCGATCATGAAGGTCGTCCGGAAGTTCCCCGAGGTGATCTCGATCGTCGACGTCGTGAGCTCGTTCAGCGCGATGGCGATCCCGAAGGACGAGCTCGGGATCGACATCATGATCACCGGCTCGCAGAAGGCCCTCGCGCTCCCGCCGGGCCTATCCCTCGTCTCGGTCTCGAAGCGCGCGCTCGAGCGCGCGATCGGCGTCCCGGACCGCGGCTATTACTTCGACCTCCTTGAGTTCCAGAAGAACCACGAGAACGGCATGACGCCGAGCACGCCGATC
>PMSP01000157.1 GCA_003168315.1 Opitutaceae bacterium | reverse complement strand
GCCCGCCGCGCCTGGAACGCCTCGAAATTCGAGCAGCTCGACACCTCGAGCCAGCGCTTCTGGCCCGCGGCCCACACCTCGAGGTCGTACTTCTTTGACTGGGCGAACCCGAGGTCGCCCCCGCACATGAGGAGGATGCGGTAAGGCAGACCGAGCTTCCTGAGGAGGCCCTCGACGTCCGCCTTCAGCAGGTCGAGCTCGTCGTTGCTCGACGAGGGATGGACCCACTTCAGGAGCTCGACCTTGTCGAACTGGTGGACGCGGTTCAGTCCGCGCACGTCCTTGCCGTGGCTTCCCGCCTCGCGCCGGAAGCAGGGCGTGTACGCGCAGCGCTTCACCGGCAGCGCGGACTCCTCCAGTATCTCGTCCCTGTAGAAGTTCGTGAGGGGAAGCTCCGCGGTCGGGACGGCGAAGAGCCTGTCGGGGGTCGTCTCGTACATCTGGCCCTCCTTGTCCGGGAGCTGGCCGGTGGCGGTGGCGCTGGCCGCGTTGACGAAGATCGGCGGCGAGACCTCGACGTACCCCGCCGCCGCGTCCTCGGCCAGAAAGAAGTTGATGAGGGCGCGGACGAGACGCGCGCCGTCCCCGACGTAGAACGGGAAGCCGGCGCCCGTCACCTTGGCCCCGCGCTCGAAGTCAAACAGCCTCGGGAACCCGGGGATGTCCCAGTGCGGGACGGCGTGGGCGCCCACCCCGGCCGTGTCGCCGTGGGTCGAGAAGACGGCGTTCTCCTCCGGCGTCCTCCCCTCCGGGACGCTCGCGTGCGGGAGGTTGGGAAGGGTGAGCATGGCCTCCTTGCACCTTTCCTCCGCGGCCCTGAGCCCGGCATCCCGCTCCTTCACCTGCGCCGACACGGCCTTCATCTCGGCCAGCTTTGCCGCGAATTCGGGGGATCCCTTGGGGAGCGTCGCCATGGCGGCGTTGGCCGCCTTCTGGACCGCCCGCAGGTGCTCGACCTCCTGGAGGAGCGCGCGCCAGGAGGCGTCGGCGACGAGGACGGCGTCGAGATCGACCTTGAGGTGCTTCTTGGCGATCGCGGCCCTCACGAGCTCGGGCGATTCGCGGACCAGCTTGGGATCTAGCATGGGGGTAAGCCTTTAGCCGGGGCGCGGGCGCGTCAACGGCCCCGTATCCTCTGGAAACGCGTGGTGACGTCCCGCACCGACAGGAGCTTCAGGTCGCCGACAGGCGCCTGGATGACGTGGTTCATCGGGCCGCCGATGGGGTAGGGCCCGAAGAGCCGGGGATCGGTCGGCCCGAAGATGGCGAACACCCGCACGCCGAGCGCCGCGGCGAGGTGCATGGGGCCGCTGTCGTTGCTGACGACCCACTCGGCCTTCTTCACGAGCGCGGGGAGCGACACGAGGCTCGTGTTGCCCGTCAGGTTCATGAACTGCGCCTCCGGGAACGCACCCCGGTCCGGCAGGAAATTGTTGCCGGCCCAGACCACCTTGCGCGACTTGTCCTCGCGCAGGATCGCCTCGGTCAGCTGCTTGAAGCCTCCCCATTTCTTGTCGGCGCGCCGGCTGTCGGGAAAGAGGACATAGGGCTTCGACCCTCCCCTGCCGTCGGCGAACTTGAGGTTCAGGCTGTCCGCCTCGCGGAACCTGAGCGTCCCCCGCAACTCGGGCTTCGCGCCCAGGACGGGACAGAACTGGAGCAGGATGTCCATCGCGTGGCTGTGGCGCCCGTCCGGCGGGAGCGGTACCTTCTCGTCATAGAAGATGCCGGACCATTCCCTCGCGTCGCTCCGGCCCACCTTGTGCTTCGCCCGGGCCCGCTTCGTCATGAGCCCGGTCCGCAGCAGGCCCTGCATGTCGAAGGCGTAGTCAAACTTCACGGCGCGCACCTGGCGCATGAGCTTGATGAAGCCCTTGGCTCCGCCCTTGCGCTCGAAGACGAAGACCCGGTCCACGGCCTCGCATGAGCGGACGATCGGGGCGAACATCTCGCGGACGATCCAGGAGATGCGCAGGTCGGCGACCTGGGCCTTCAGGGAGGTGGCGACCTGCAGTCCCTGGACGATGTCGCCAAGGGAAGATGGTTTGATGACAAGGAGTTCGGTCATTGACGCGCGGGCGCAACGTTCCATGGCTTTTTGATGGCCAAGAGCAAACGTCAAATCCCAGAATCCATCCCGCCCACGCACGCTTGATCCCCTTCGCCCTGAATGTCCTAGGCCGGCTGCTCGCCGTGACGCCCGAGCCCGTCCTGCGCGTACTGGCCGCCCTTGGCGGCGAAGCCATCCTCTGGCTTGCGCCGCGGCGGCGGCGGGTCATGCGCTCGAACCTCCACCATGCGTTTGCCGACCGGCCGCGGGCGTGGCGGCGCGGGATCGCCCGGCAGAGCTCGCGGCGGCTGGTCGAGACGGCGATGCTGTCCCTCGCCGCCCCCTTCCTCGGCGACGCCCGGATCCGGCGGATCGCGACCCTCGGCCCGTCCGTGGAGGCGTTCGCCAGGGCCCTGGCGGCGCGCCCGCATCCCGTCGTCCTCGGGACGCTCCACCTCGCCCTCTGGGAGACCCAGACCTGGCTCAAGCTCCTGAGCCCGGTGCCGCTGCCGGAATTCGGGGTCGTCTTCCGGCCCCTGGACAACCCGTCCGCGGACGCCTTCTTCAAGCGGACCCGCGAGCGCCATGGGATGCGCCTCCTCTCGCGCCGGGAGGGATTCGCCGAGGCGCTCGCGATCCTGCGCGCAAGCGGGTGCGTCGGCGTCCTCTTCGACCAGAACGCGGGCCTCCAGGGTGCCCTTTCCCTCCTCTTCGGCCGCGTCTGCTCCTCGACCGAGCTTCCCGGGATCCTCGCCGCCAAGTTCGGGGCCGAGCTGCGCACGTTCTACCCGCGAAGGACCGCCTTCTGGCGGGTCACGTTCGAGTCCGACCCCGTGGCGTTCGACGGGACGGCTACGGGCGCGACGCTCGCACTCAACCGCTGGTTCGAGGCGGCGATGTCCGACGAGGCGCTCTGCGCCTCATGGCTCTGGACCCATGACCGCTGGAGGAACCAGGACATCCCCTCGGTGCGCCTCCGGCTCTCGGCCAAGCGCAACNNTGCAACCTGCTGGACGACGACGTCCGGGCCCGGGGCCATGAGCGCCTCCCGCGAAGGACCCGGTTCTGGATACGGCTCCCCAACTGGCTCGGCGACGTGACGATGGCGCTCCCGTTCATCCGCGCGCTGCGGGTGTCCCGGCCGGACGCCGAGATCACGCTCCTCTCCAGGCCCGGGTTTGTCCCCCTCCTGGAGCTCCTCGGGGTTGCGGACATCGTGCGCCCGCTGCCGCCGGGCGGCCCGGACTATTTCGCGCACTTCGCGGGGCTGCGCTCCTCCTACCCCGACACCTGGATCCTCTTCACCAACTCGTTCCGGGGCGACCTCGAGGCGCGCCTTGCCGGCGCCCCCCAGCGCTTCGGGATCCTCAGGCCCGGCAAGGGCCGCCCCTTCCTCACCCACGCCTACCAGGTCCCCGAGGCCTTCGACGAGCCGAAGCACCACCAGGTCGAGCTCTGGAAGCACTTCTTCCGGCATTTCGGGCTGGACGCCCCGCCCGATTTCTCGCCGTTTCCGTCCTATGCGTTCCCGTCCACGGGCGCCCTGGACCTGCCGGGGGCCATCGGGCTGATCGCCGGATCCGAGAACGACCCGCTGAAGCGCTGGCCCGCCGGGCACTGGCGGCGGCTGATCGAGCTCTTTCCCGCCGAGCGCTTCGTCCTCCTCGGGACGGCCGGCGACGTGCCGATCACATCCGCCATCGCCTCGGGGTTCAACCCGGCGCGGGTGCGCAACCTCGGGGGGAAGACGACGCTCCCGGAGTTCGCCGCAGTCGTCGCCTCCTGCCGGCTCCTCGTGACGAACGACACCGGGGGCATGCACCTCGCCAACGCCCTCGGCGTCCCCCTGATCGCCCTCTTCGGCCCCACAAATCCCATCCGGACGGCCCCGGTCTTCAGCGCCCCGTACCGCATCCTGCAGCCCCCCAGCTGCCCTCCCGCCGGCGGGGGCTCGCTCGCCAGCCTGACGCCTGAGGCCGTCGCCGTCTCGGTGCGGGACTTGCCTTAGCGTGCTCGCGACGGCACCTTTCCCCGCCGATGCCGCTTCTGACCGTCACCGACCTGCGGACCTACTTCCACACCAGGAACGGCGTCTACCGCGCAGTCGACGGGGTCAGCTTCAGCGTGGAGCGCGGCGAGACGCTCGGGATCGTGGGCGAGTCCGGCTCGGGCAAGTCCGTCACCTGCTACTCCATCATGGGGCTCATCCCCCAGCCGCCCGGCAGGATCGAGAGCGGCTCGGCGATGTTCGACGGGGTCGACCTCCTGCACTGCAGCCCGAAGGTGGCCCGCTCCATCCGCGGCAAGCGCGTCTCGATGATATTCCAGGACCCGATGACCTCGCTCAACCCCTACCTCCGGGTCTCGGAGCAGGTGATCGAGCCCCTCCTGATCCACGAGGCCATCACGAAGGCGCAGGCCCTGGCCCGGGCCCTCGAGATGATGGAGGCGGTCGGGATAAACGACGCGGCCCGCAGGATCCACTTCTATCCCCACGAGTTCTCGGGCGGCATGCGCCAGAGGGTCATGATCGCGATGGCGCTCGTGACCCGGCCCGAGCTGCTGATCGCGGACGAGCCGACGACCGCGCTCGACGTGACTGTGCAGGCGCAGATCCTGGACCTCATCCGCAGGCTGCAGCGCGAGCTGGGCATGGCGGTCATCTTCGTCACGCACGACCTGGGCGTGGTGGCGGGACTCTGCGACAACGTGCAGGTCATGTACGGCGGCAGGATCATGGAGACCGCGGGGGCGCGCGCCCTCTTCAAGACGCCGCTCCATCCCTACACGCGCGCCCTCCAGCGGTCGATCCCCGCCCTGCAGCTGAAGGGCGAGGAGCTCTTCACGATCCCCGGCCTTCCCCCGGACGTGTCGAAGGCGATCCCCGGCTGCGCCTTCGCGCCCCGCTGCGTGTTCGTGAAGGACGAGTGCACGGCCGCCCGGCCCGAGCTGGTCGAGGTCGCCCCCGGCCATGCGCACGCCTGCATCCGCTCAAGGGACGGGCAGATCGACCTGGGGGCCTGACGGGAACACCGACCGACCATGGCTGAGAACATACTTGAGCTGCGGGACGTGAAGACCCACTTCCCGATCCACTCGGGCTTCCTCGTCAAGAAGCAGGTGGGCGCCGTCCGCGCCGTGGACGGCGTGACGCTCTCGGTCCGGCAGGGCGAGGTCCTCGGCCTCGTCGGCGAATCCGGCTGCGGCAAGTCAACCCTCGCCCGCACGATCCTCCAGCTGGTCCCGACGACCGGCGGGGCCGTCATCCTGAATGGGCGCAACCTGGGCGAAGCCTCTCGCGCCGAAATGCTGGCCTGCAGGCGCGACCTGCAGATGATCTTCCAGGACCCCTACGCCTCGCTGAACCCCAGGATGACGGTCCATGCGACGCTCGCCGAGCCCCTCCTCGTCCACGGGATCTGCGGGCCCTCCGAGGTCCAGGCCCGGGTGGACGAGCTCATGAGGCTGGTCGGCCTCGCCCCCCGCTTCGCCCGGAAGTACCCGCATGAGTTCTCCGGCGGCCAGCG
>PMSP01000345.1 GCA_003168315.1 Opitutaceae bacterium | reverse complement strand
ACACGGTCAGCGACGTCCCGATTGAGGACCAGATTCTTCCGACCGTGCGCCCGGTGGACAGCGTTTTCGGCGACGCCGCCAACGTGCTGGACATCCCCAGGTCCGTCTCGATGGTGAACAAGGCGTGGATGGACGACAGGCAGGTGACCAATTCCATGGACTTCGGGCAGTTCTCGCCGGGCGTGTACTCGCCGGCGCGCTACGGGGTTCCGGGAACCCCCCTGGTGCGCGGGGACAACGCCGAGATGTACGTCAACGGGCAGGGCGAGCTCTTCACGACCTCAAGCATCCTTCCGAGCTTCAACGGGGTCGAGTCGATGGATGTCGTCAAGGGCCCGGGTTCGGCGGTCTACGGCCCCCAGAGCCAGGGTGCGGGAGGCTACGTCAATTTCACGACGAAGGAGCCCTACTTCGACCACGAGCACACCGAGATATCCACGACCCTCGGGTACCTGGCCAGCGGGAACTCCTACTGGAATCCCGAGATGACCATAGACACAAGCGCGCCGATCACCGACGACCTCGCCTACCGCGTGAGCTACCTGAGCCGCCTGGGCAACGGCTACTACGAGAACCAGAAGAACCAGACCGAGGACATCTTCACCGCCCTCACCTTCCGCGCGAACAAGAAGGTCACGCTCCAGTGGTGGGGGCAGTATTATGAGAACCTGATCGGCGACGTAACCGGGGTCAACCGGGTCACGCAGAACTTCATCAACAATGGCACCTACATCGGGGGCCAGGTGACCATCTATCCCGACACCCCGCCCTTTGGCATGGGATTTCCGGACGGCAGCTACGGGGTGCTCAACACGGCGACCGCCTACACGGTCAAGCTGCCCTGGGACAAGGTCCTGCTCTCGCCGGGGGACAGCGGGCGGACCGGGCGCCTCCAATCCCAGCTCATCACGACCGTGGACCTCACCTCGAGCACGAGCCTGGTGAACAGGACCTATTTCGAGAACGCCAACGACCGGCAGTACAACCTCTGGGGTTACAGCGAGTACATGCCCCTCCAGGCCTCCCTCCAGGACCGCGCCGAGTACCATGGCGACTTCACCGTGGGCGGAATCGACAACAAGTTCATCGCCGGCGCCGACTTCCGGTACACGCGCATCGTCGCCTACCAGGACTACGCCGTGGAGCCGTTCTTCTATCCCGACCTCGCCCAGCCGTCCTCGAACGAGGTGTTCCCCGCGTATGCCGAGCTCGGCAACACGCTCGGCGCCCCGTACCTCGTCCCGGGCCACTCCAAGTACGGCGCCTATCTCGTCAATGACTCGGCCAACCAGGACTCGCACATCTACGACTCGGCGGCGTTCATCCAGGACACGGTGACCTTCAGCAGGAAGTTCTTCGCGATAGCCGGGTTTCGCTACGACCACATCAAGGCGGACGACGGGAACCCGGCGCTCAACCAGGTCCAGGACCCGGTCACCGGGACGTTCTACAGCCCGGGGATCTATGTCCCCCGGGGCGGCATATTCTCCGCCGATGACAGCGTCGATGACCCGTCCTATTTCGCCAGCCTCGTGTTCAAGGCCACCGAAACCAGCTCGTTCTACCTCACCTACACGGTCGTCGACTCGGTGCTCGGCTCGGAGAACTTCGGCGGCGTCAACGTGGCCGAGATAACCGACGGCGCGAACACCCCGATCGGGACGCCGGCGCAGTACCACTCGCAGCTGCAGACCTCGCTCACGACGAGGAGCACGCTTTACGAGGCCGGCTACAAGGAGAGCTTCCTCAGCAACACCCTCTATTTCGACGCGGCCGTCTACCAGCAGCTCAAGACCGAGCCGCAGATCGAGGGTCCGGCCTACCTGGTCAAGGCGGAGGGAATCGAGCTCGACGGCGTTTACCAGCCCACAAAGGCCCTCTCGGTGAACGCCAACTTCACGTACCAGAACGTGACGGACTTCGGCTCGTCGTTCTTCCAGCAGACGAACAACTACCTGGACGGGTACCCGGTGGGCTTCATAGTGGACGGGCAGTCGGGAACGGGCAACGGCAGCCCGAACTACAGCAGCGTCCCGCAGAACAACTACGCCGGATTCTACTCGCCGCCAGGCTCGCGGATGAAGGCGCCCGGGGTGCCCGAGGTCCTCGCCAACTTCTTTGTGCAGTACGAGTTGAAGTCGGGATTCGGGATCGGTGTTGGCCCGCAGTTCCAGGGGATCCAGTACGCGAACGACCAGGACACGCTCCATATCAACGCCGAGTACGAGCTCGACGGATTCGTCTACTTCCGCAGGAGGGCGTGGGACGTCACGGTCAACGTCAAGAACATCACCGACGAGAGGATCCTGGACCCGATCGACGTCACATTCGCCGGCAACGACGCGGTCTACGTGCGCCCCCCGATCACCGCCTCGGTCACAATCCGCTTCCGTTTCTGACGCTTTTCAGTCGACGGCCCCCTCCCATGGACGCTGCATGGATGCGTGCGGCGTGCGGCGGCCGCAGCAGGTAGGAAGGCCCCCAAAAACATGGCGATCCCCGATCCCGTTCTTGTCCACGACTGGCATCCCCTCGCGAAGGTCGAGGACTTCGCCGGGGGGCGCGTGGTCGCCTCGCGCCTCCTCGGCGAGGACCTGGTCCTCTGGGCGGACGGCGGGAGGTTCCACGCATGGAGGAATCTCTGCGTCCACCGGGGCGCCAGGCTTTCGCTTGGAAAGGTGAAGGAAGGCTGCCTGCAGTGCCCCTACCACGGATGGACCTACAACACGGATGGGGAGTGCGTCCGCATCCCGGCCCATCCGTCCCAGAAGCCGCCCCCGCGGGCCCACACGAACGTCCATCCCGTGAAGGTCGCCTACGACCTCGTCTGGACCTGCCTCGGCAGCCCGTCCGGCGACCTCCCGCCGTTTCCGGAATGGGACGATCCGGCCTACCGCAATATCCCTTGCGGCCCCTACCCGTTCAACGCGCTCGGTCCCCGGGTGATCGAGAACTTCCTCGACGTCGGGCACTTTCCCTTTGTCCACGCGGGTTACCTCGGGGACCCGGGGCACACCGAGATCGACGACTACGAGGCCGAGATCACGGCGAGCGGCGTCATCTCGAGGGACATCCCGATCTGGCAGCCGGACCCGGACGGCACGGGCAGGGCCGCAAAGGTCCTTTACACGTATGAGGCGCTCAGGCCCCTCACGGCCCGATTCACGAAGGCGCAGGGCGAGCAGCGCTTCTGCATGATCGACACAGTGACGCCCGTGGACGAGGGGCGCAGCCTCGCGTGGGCGATCATGGCCATGAACTACTCGTTCGAGGTCCCTGCGGAGAAGATCGTCAAGTTCCAGGACGAGGTGACCGCCCAGGACCTGCCGATCGTCGAGTCCCAGCGCCCGGAGCTCCTCCCGCTCGACCTGCAGGCGGAGCTCCACCTGCGCTCCGACCGGACGGCGATCGCCTACCGCAAATGGCTGAGGCAGCTCGGGCTCAGGTTCGGCACGTCCTAGTCCCAATGGAGCCGCCGTCCATCGCCGAGCTTGTCCGACCGAACGAGGTCACGTTCGCAGCCCATGACCGGGACGTCCTGGCGTCCTTCTGGCATCCCGTCGCGCTCGCATCCGAGGTGGCGGACAAGCCGCTTTCACGGAGGCTGCTCGACGTGCGCCTGGTCGTCTTCAGGGGCGAGGACGGCATCTGCGTCGCCCGGGACCTCTGCGCGCACCGGGGCGCGTCGCTCAGCCGCGGCTGGATGGACGGGTGCACGCTTGTCTGCGCCTACCATGGCTTCCGCTACTCGGGCACCGGGGCCTGCACGGGCGTCCCGGCCCAGGACGCCTCGATCCCCATCTCGCAGAAGCTGCGCCTTCGCACCTTTCCCGCAGTCGTCAGGCACGGCCTTGTCTGGACCTGCCTGCGGCCGCCGGCAAGGGCCCCCGTCCCGGAATGGCCGGACCTCGCGCTGACGGGCCGGCAGACGATCGAGGTCCCGGTGTCGCTCTGGAGGGCGGCGGCTCCCCGCCAGGTCGAGAATTTCAACGACGTCGCCCACCTCTCATGGGTCCATACCGGGACATTCGGCAACAGGGACGCGCCCCAGATCCACGAATATGACGTGATCGAGAGGCCCGACGTGCTCGAGTTCAGGCTCAGCTACCCGCACGTCGACCGCGACACCTTCCTCAAGCCGGGGGGCGTGGTCACCAGGATGACCTACGTGTACACGCTGAGCCCGCCGTTCGCGACGAAGCTCGGCGTCCTCGCGCCGGACGGGCGCATTCTCGACATCTACGACATCGCGTCCCCGGAGACCGCGCGCCAGACCCGCGTCTACATGCTCATGTCGCGCAACTACGACCTCGGGGACCCGGCGGCGCCCGCGATCGACTACCAGCTGTTCGTCAACAAGGAGGACATGCCCGTGGTCGAGGACCAGTACCCGGAGGACCTGCCGCTCGACCTGCGCGAGGAGGTCCACATCTCGGCCGACCGCATGTCGATCGCCTACCGAAAGCGCCTCGTCGCCCTCGGCCTGAGCGGGCACTGGGTGGCATGAGCAACATGGCATGGGCGGTGCTAAATCCCTGGCGCCCGATGCCACCCATGCAGCGAATCGCCCCTCGTGCGGGAATGCCGGCACTGCGCGTCCCGCATGGACCCTGACATCCGAGCCGGCGACGGGCCCACGGTCCTGGCCGGAGCGCCCACCCTGAGGCGCAACTACCTTTCCGGGCTTGAAAACGTCGCGCAGACCCTGGGCACGATGGCGCCCACCGGGACGCTGGGCGTCATCATCCCCCTCCTGATCGGAAAGACCGGCAACGGCACGTGGGTCCTCTTCCTGGCCGTCCTCGCGATCTGCCTCCTCATCCTCGTCAACATCAACGGCTTTGCGACCCGGTGCGCCTCCGCGGGCGGCCTGGCAACCTACGCCCGGCTTGGGCTCGGCCCCCGCGCAGGCGTCGGCACGGGCTGGATCTACGTCGGGGCGATGCTCTTCGGCGCGGCGAGCTCGGCGCCCTCGGCGGCCTATTACGCCTGCCTCGTGATTTCCGAGTACACGGGGATGGCGAACAGCGTGACCCTCGGGGCGGCCGTGACGACCCTTGTCGTCATCGCCGCATGGTGGACCGCGTTCCGGGACATGAAGCTCTCCGGCGACGTGATGATCGTCATCGAGGTCACCTCCCTCACCGTCATGATCGCGATCGTCGCGCTCGCGATGTCAAAGGGGGGCCCCTGGATCGACCGCCCGCAGCTCACGCTCCAGGGGGCCGGCCCCCGGGCCTTCAGCGCCGGCCTGGTCCTTGCATTCCTCACCATGGGCGGCTTCGAGAGCGCGACGACGCTGGGCGAGGAGGCGAAGCACGCCAGGACCGCGATCCCGCGGGCCATCCTCGGCTGCGTGGTCCCGATCGGCGTCCTCTACCTGGTGATGACCTACCTCCTCGTCGGACTCGGCCGCAAGTTCGGGATCGCGCTCGACCAGCTGGAGACCCCGTTCGACACGCTCGCCCGGGCCAACCACTACCCCGTGCTCGGCACCCTGAGCTCCGTCGGCGTGGCCCTCAGCTATTTCGCGTGCACCCTGGGATCGATCAACGCCGGGTCCCGGACCCTTTATTCCATGTCCGAGGACGGCTATTTCTTCGGGACTTTCGGGCGGGCTCACCCCGTGAACGCGACGCCCCACCGGGCCATCGCGCTCTTCGGCATTATCTCCATCGCGGTCCCCGTCGTCATGCTCTTCTCCGGGGTCACGCTCTATTCCGTGGTCGACTATGTCTCGCAGCTCGCGGCCCTGGGATTCATCGGCGCCTACTTCATGGTCTGCCTCGCCGCGCCCTTTTTCCTGTCGGGGGAGCACTGCCTCAGCCGTCCGCGGGTCGCCGCCTCCGTGGGCGCCCTCCTTCTCCTCGGCGTCGTGATGGTCCAGAGCGTCTATCCGGTGCCGCCGGCTCCCGCGTGCTACCTGCCCTACGCCTTCGCCGCCACGGTCGCGGTCGGGTTCGCGGTCTCCTGGGGCGTGCGCCGGGGGAATGAAACCGCATTCGCCGGATGAAGGCTTTCGTCAAGGGGGACATCGACGGGTTCATCGCCCTCTGGCTCGACAACCTTGTCGTCGCGATCGTCATGGTGAAGCTGAGCCTCGGCTTCCCCCTCTACCTGGATCCCCATGTCTTCTACACCCGCATCATGCCGGCGACGGCCGTCGGGCTCCTGATCGGCAACCTGTACTATGCGTGGCTGGCCCACAGGCTCGCGCGGCAGGAAAACCGCCAGGACGTCTGCGCTCTCCCGTTCGGCCTCAGCATCATCCTGCTGGTCACGTTTGTGTTCCTGATCCTCTATCCCGCCAAGTTGCGCGCGCTCAACGCGGGCCTCGGCGAGGCCGAGGCGAGCATGGCCGCGTGGAGGGCCGGGGTCGGCGCCGCCTTCGTGATGGGGCTGATCGAGTGCGCGGGCGCGTTCGTCGGCGCCTGGATCCGGCGCGTCACGCCGAGGGCCGCGCTCCTCTCGACGCTCGCGGGCATCGCCCTGGCGTTCCTGGCCCTCGACTTCTTCTTCCGGGCCTACGCCTTCCCGATCGTCGGGCTCGCGACCCTGGGCCTCGCATTCGTGTTCTATTTCGGCGGGGTCGAGCCGCGGTTCGGCATCCCCCGGGGCCTCGTGATTCTCGCCGCGGGGACGGGGCTGGCGTGGGCATGCCACTACTTCGCCGGCTCGACGATAGTCCCGGTCGGCAAACTCGACCTGGGGACGATGGGATTCTATCCCCCGATTCCGAATCCCGCGCTGCTCCTCACCTGGTGGCACTCCATCGGGGACAGCCTGCCCGTCGTCCTGCCGCTCGGGCTCGTCAGCACCCTCTGGTCCCTGCAGACAATCGAGTCGGCCGCGGCCGCCGGCGACAGCTTTGACACCAGGAACTGCCTCCTCTTCAACGGCTTTGCCACCATGGGCTCGGCCCTCTTTGGGTCGCCATTCCTCGCGACCATCTATTTCGGCCATCCCGGCTGGAAGGCCATCGGGTCGCGGGCGGGATACTCCGTGCTGAACGCGGCCGTCATGACGACGATAGCCTGCACCGGCACGCTTGGGATCATCGTCCACTTCATACCCGTCGAGGCCGGCATGGCCCTCATCATATGGATCGGGCTTGCGATGACGGCCCAGGCATTCGAGGTCGTTCCGGCGAAGCACATCCCGGCCGTCGTCGTTGGGCTCGTTCCCGCCCTGGGCGCCTACACCGAGTTTGTGATCAAGCGCACGCTGCTGGCCGTCGGCTACGGCACCCCGGAACATCCGATCCCCTCGACGCTCAACGCGCTCTTCGCGGACCGCGCCGATTATTACTCGGCCGGCGTCTTCGCGGTGGGCGAGGGCTACATCTACACCTGCATGGTCCTGAGCGCCGCGACCGTGCAGATCATCGAGAGGCGCTTCCTGCGCGCCGCGGGATGGTTCGCGGCCGGGGGCGTGATCGCGCTCCTCGGCCTCGCCCACAACTACCGGATCACCGGCTCGGACATCATCGGCGTCATCGGCTACGCGCCCGGGGCCATCCCGCTCGCGTATTTCATCGTGGCGGGGATCTGCGTCGTCGCCGACCGCATGAAGCCCAGGGGGAGCGGCCCCGCCCCCGGCGCCCACTGAGGCCGGCGCCTATGAAGCGAACTCGCCGCCAAGCCCGAATCCCACCAGGGCGTGCCTATAGCAGGTGGAGAACCGGTCCGCCCGGATGTGGAACTCCTCCGAGAGGTCGAGCGGCAGCTCCTCGGGCCGCTGCGCCTCGACAAACGGCCTGTCCTCCGAGATCACCTGGTTCTGGAGGGCGATCGAGCTGTCCTCGGGCTTGTCCAGGTCGAAGTCCCGGGTCAGCCGGAACAGCACGTTCGTCTCCCGCGCCGAGGCGGGCGAGGGAAGGTTGTAGGCGACAAAGTTCCGATCCCTGCCGAAGCAGATGCGAAGCCGGGTATAGAAGGGAAACGTGAGGTCGTACGTGTAATGGATGTGCTCGACAGGCCCCTTCCTCCCGAAATCCTCGATGGAGTGCCGGTCGTAATCGGCCTCGAAATGCATTCCCTCCGGCCCCACCTCGACATCGTATCTCGGCACCTCGGGCCGGTCGGGGTTGCCGAAGGTGCCCACGTGGACGAAGGAAAGATGGGCGAGGTCGTTGAAGTTCTCGGTGTGCCGCGCGGCGGAGCACTTCCAGATCCCGGCCGCCATCTTCATCTGCATCAGGCGCGGGTCGTCGAGCTCCGGCCAGGAAGGCAGCGGCTGCCTGGGCTCCCCCGCCAGGCACACCCAGACGACGCCGTATTTCTCCTCGGCGAGCACGGTCTGCAGGCAGAGCTTCTTCGGTATCGCCAGGTCGGGCTGCGCCGGGATCTTCACGCATTGCCCGCCGGCGCCGTAGCGGAAGCCGTGGTAGGCGCAGACGACCTCCTCGCCCTCCACCCGCCCGAAGCTGAGCGGGACGCCGCGGTGGATGCAGATGTCCTTGGCCGCGACCACGCGGCCGCCCGCGCGGTAAAGGACGAGCTTTTCATCCAGGAGCGTCGCCGCAAAGGGCCTCGGGCCCCCGATGTCGGAGGAAAAGCAGACCGGATGCCAGAAGGCCGCCAGCGCGGCCCAGTCCGACGGGGTGAAGGTGCAGTTGCGCGGCAGGAGGGCGGCCGGGCGGGCAAGGGGGGGCGACGGCATGGGGTCCCGTTCATCCAGCAATCCATGTGCCACCGAAAACCCGCTTTGGCCCTTTCCGGTTTGCAAAGGCCGCGGCAGGATTCTCCGCCCAGATGAAGCTCGTGGCCTATAGGAACCTTTGGGGCGTCGAGGGAGCCTGGGACGCCGCCATCGCCTCCATCCTGGACGCCGGGTACGAGGGGATCGAGGCCATCCTCTTCACCGCGGCGGAGCATGCCGAGCTGAAGCGCATCCGCAGGCGGCGCCGTTTCCCCTTCAAGGGGACCATATGGACCCGCGACGCGGGTCCATCCGTTGCGGGCCACCTGCGCTCGTTCGACAGGCAGCTGAAGCTGCTGCTCCGGACCGGTGCCGACACCATCAACGTGATGGGCGGATATGACTGCTGGAACCCGGACGAGGCGGCGCGCTACTTCGAGGGGGCCCTGAAGGCGGGAGCCGCGGCCGGCATCCCGGTCGCCCATGAGATCCACCGCAACACGGCGCTCTTTCATCCCACCGCCGCCCGGCGAATCCTGAAGTCGTTTCCCGAGCTCAGGCTCACCTGCGACTTCAGCCACTGGGTCGTGGCGTGCGAACGGCTGCTGGACGACCAGATCGAGCTCATCCGCCTCTGCGCCTCCCGGGCCGACCATGTCCACATGAGGGTCGGGACGGAGGAGGCGCCCCAGATCGCCGACCTGCGCGCCCCCGAGGCGCTTCCCTACCTGCGCGCGTTCGAGCGCTGGTGGGACATCGTCTGGGAGCAGCAGCTCAAGGCCGGCGCGGCCGTCTCGACTTTCTGCCCGGAATTCGGGCCGCCGCCCTACCTGCCGACGCTGCCCTATTCCGGCAAACCGGTCGCCAACCTTTCGGAGCTGTGCGATTGGCAGAAGGACCGGCAGACGGCCCGGTTCAGGTCGTGGTTCGCCTCGCGGGCACGCCCCTGAGCGCAGCTCAGCCGACGAAGGAGTAGTCGTAGGGCGCGCGCATCTCCCGCGAGACGTAGCCGTTCGCGACGCCGGCGTTGTCGCCGACGAACGCCTCGGCGGCGGAGTCCCATTCCAGCTTGAAGCCCGTCCTCAGCGAGATGGCGGCCAGGTGGCACATGGTCGCCGAGCGGTGGCCGGTCGCGACGTCGCAGATCGGCAGCTTCCTCGAGCGCACGCAGTCGAAGAAGTTCCCCATGTGGTTCGTGCTCGTGTAGAGGTGCACCCCGTCCGCGGCGATGGGTGTGGACAGGAGCGCGGGATCGCTCGCCGTGATCTCGTCCCGGTTGACCCAGATCCAGCCTCCCGTGCCCTCGAAGCGGATCCCGTTGCGCTGGCCCCCCTTGTTCTTCACCTCCCCGTATATCGTGTCGTCCTCGGTCGAGTTGATGTTGAGGTCTATACCGTTCGCATAGGTGTACCTCACCTTGTAGTCGGCGATGGTCGTGTAGCCCCCGGGAATCGGCTCCGACAGCCGGGTCGACTCGACGTGGCTCGGCGCCAGGAGGCCGATCGCCCAGTAGGCGATGTCGTTGTGGTGGGCGCCCCAGTCCGTCATCGTGCCGCCGGAATAGTCGTACCAGTAGCGGAAGGTGGCGTGGCAACGCTGCTTCACGTAGGCGGTCGCCGGCGCCTGCCCCTGCCAGAAATCCCAGTCCAGGCCGGCCGGGACGGGCACGACCGGAAAAGGGCCTGCCCTGAGCCCGGCCGGCAGCCAGACATTGGCGCGCAGGAGGTTCCCGATCCGGTTGTTGCGAATGAGCTCGCAGGCGAGGTGAAAGCGCGGGTCGCTGCGCTGCTGCGTCCCGGTCTGGAGGACGATGCCGCTCGCCTCCACTGCCTTCACGAGCCGCCGGCCCTCGTCGATCGTGAGCGTGAGGGGCTTCTCCGCGTACACGTCCTTCCGGGCCTTGGCCACGGCCATGTTGACCAGGGTGTGCCAGTGGTCGGGCGTCCCGTTAACGATGACGTGGATGTCGTCCCGCTCCATCACCTTCCTGAAGTCGGAGTAGACCGCAGGCACCCTGCCCCCGACCGTGAACATCTTGGCCGCGGCCGCGGAGTGGTTCGAGTCCACGTCGCAGACGGCGAGGATCTCCCCGAAGGCGCTCGCCTTCCTGGCGTCGCCCTTTCCCTGCCCGCCGCAGCCGATGAGGGCGATGCCCGGCCGGTCATTGGGCGTCGGGAGCTTCGCCACATCCTGCGCGGCGAGCTGCTGGCGCTCGATGAACCACAGGGGAAGGCCGGTCATCGCGGCGATCAGGCCGCAGCGCCTGACGAAGGCCCGGCGGGAGATGTTGAAGGACTGGATCGGGTCGCCCGATCCGGGATGCGGCGTTGGGAGATTCATTGGGTTTGCCGCACACAACAACGCTTTTGATCAAGAAGCAACGCGCGCAGTTTCATAACGGGAAATCCCATTGATGTCAGCCCAACGCGTCCCTGAAGCGCAGGATTTCGAAACAGTTGCCGCTCAAGTGGCGGATCAAATGACCTTTACTTCGATCTTCGCAGCTTCGGATATACCCAGCGGGATTTCGTTGTCTCGCAATAAACACAGTACCACTCCACTGGCCTTATTGCGTTCCTTTACCTGGACCAATGCGCCGGGCCTTAGTCGAGAATGCTGGACGAATTCCAAGAAGGAATGGCTCTGTTCAAGGATCCGCTCGACGCGAAGGGGCCTTCTGATTTCACAGGTCGCCAGTGTCACGCCTTTCCTACAATCGAACTGAGGGTGCCTGGGACTGGGGATGACGTCGCCATGCGGGTCCTCGTCGGGGTGATTGAGAATCTTGTCCATACGCGCCAGAACCCGATCCGAGATGGCATGTTCAAGCTTCTCGGCCTCCTCGTGCACGTCCTTCCAGTCCATCTTCAGCTCCCGCACAAGGAAGGTTTCGACGAGTCGGTGCTTGCGCAAAACCAGCAACGCATGGGTGCGCCCTTTCGGGGTAAGGCGCGCTCCCTCCCTGTGCATGTGATCCAGCAGACCCTGAGTGGCTAGTGATTTCACCATGGTGGTGGCTGTGCTCGAAGTGACCCCGAGTGCTTCGGCAATCGACCCGGTCGCAACGACGACATCCCCGTCGCCGGACCGGACGAGGATGGCCTTGAGGTAGTTTTCGACCGTGCTTGAAGGCATGCTCAACGTGTTTCCCAGCGTCAATTTTGATATTTCATTATTTTGGTTTTGACAAGTCAAAATATCGTTTTCTATGATTCATTTAAATGGATGATGGTAGTCAAGAACTGATCCGGCCGACGAGCCCCGAGGGGATGCATTCGGACATCACCGTTGAGGACATTAAGCGCGCCGGCGACCGGCGCCGTGTCCATGACCTTCGTGCGGGCCAGGGGCGAACCCGATCCCTGAGGCTTCTCTGGCTCCTCATTGGTCCCGGCATCCTGGTCATGCTTGGGGAGAACGATGGGCCCAGCATGATTTCCTACGCCCAAACGGGCGCAATCTATGGTGTCGGCTTTTTCCTGCCCTTCATAGCCCTTACCTTCGCGATGGCGTTTGTGGTCCAGGAGATGACGGTCCGGCTCGGTGCCGTCACGAAACGAGGGCATGCCGAGCTGATCTACGCCCGATTCGGGCGTTTCTGGGGTTTCTTCGCGATGGCCGACCTGGTCTTCGGCAACCTCCTGACATTGGTCACCGAATTCATAGCGGTCCGCGCGGGACTGGGCTTTTTCGGCGTGCCCGCCGGGATCGCCGTGCTGGGGGCCCTTCTCGTCGTGGTCGCCGTGGTGCTCACCCGGCGCTACTGGACGTGGGAGCGCATCACCCTCGGCTTTGCCATCTTCAATCTCATCTTCGTGCCCGTCGCATTCATGGCCCATCCAGTGAGCAGCCAGGTGGTGCGGGCGTTCTTCACCTGGGGACCGTTGCCGGGCGGGGTGACAGCGGGCTTCATCCTGATAGTCATGTCGAACATAGGGGCGACCGTGACGCCCTGGATGCTATTCTTCCAGCAAAGCGCTGTCGTCGACAAGGGATTGACCGCCGCAGACATCCGCCACGGTCGCATCGACACCGCCCTGGGAGCGGGGCTCGCCGCGATCGCGGCCATCGCAACGGTACTGGCGACGGCGCCACTGTTCGCCCACCACGTTGACGCCTCGAGCTTCGAGGGGGCTGCGTTCGCTCAAGCCTTGATGCCGTATGTCGGGAAGGTGGGGGCAACCCTGTTCGCGATCGGGATCTTCGAAGCCGGGCTGGTGGCGGCGATCACCATTTCATCCTCTTCGGCTTACGCCTTCGGAGAGGTGACGGGAAGCGCCCGCAGTCTGAACAGTCCGCTACGCGAAGGTCGGCTATTCTATGCCGTACTAATCGCAGCGGCGGCCATCGCGGCGGCCCTGGTGCTCATCCCCAACGCGCCGCTGGTCTTCATCGTTCTCATCGTCAATGTCATCGCTGTGTTGGCGATGCCGCCGGCGATAGTGTTTCTCCTGCTTTTGGTCAACGACCGCGAAATCATGGGTAAGCATGCAAACGGACCGATGGCTAATTTCTTCGGGATCTCGGTGACGATCCTGCTCGTCCTGGCAGGCCTCATTTTCGGAATAACCACCATTTTCCCCCACTTGCTTCCCTCCTAGGGGAGCGCGTAAAAACCGCCAGCCAGCCAAGGAAAGCCAATATGATCAGCAACAAGGCAATCGAACAGCAACAGGCCGCGCTTCCCAATCCCGCGGCCCTCTGGGTGCATGAAGTGCTCGAACCCGATCAATTTTCAACGGCAAAGCAACCCTTTGGACGCCAGGCATTGAGCCGGCGAACCATCCTCCTCCTCTGGGTGCTGCGGGTCTATGTTGTCCTAATGGTGCTCCTCGTCGCGCTGCAAACCTGGAATGCATTTCATACCGCCCAGTGACGCCTCCGCTGCGATTCGCCAATTGTTCTTTACGGAAAACCTTCGAGCGAAGAGATTGCGCGCTGTGGTTTCGATGTTGCCCGAATGCGGCATTCGCCGTCTGAATTTTTGACTGAATGTCTATTCGTGGGCGGCTGAGGCCATCGGCACGCGAGGCTCGATCTGATATAGCGAGCGCACACCCGCGCTTGAATCCGGGAGGTTTCTGGGGCGATAGCCCGGGACCATGTCCATCCGGTTCAGCACGGATTCGTGGATCAGCAATCCGGGAAGGGCGCGGCCGATCGCAATGTTGCGGGGGCTGCCCAGGTTCATCCGCCAATGGTATTTCTCGTCGGCGACCGAGAAGTGCCCCGTCGGGATCACCTCCGCGAGCCACCACGCCCCCTGCAGCGACTCGTGCTGCATCCCGCACGGATCCGGAGACTGGCCGTGCGCGAGTTCCTTGGCATAGGAATCCGGGGACTCGCCCATATCAATTTTGAATCCGCAATTCCTTGCCTCGACCATCATCCACTCGAATGTCAGCTTGGAAAGGGCAGACTGGTCGGGCGGGTAGCCTCCCCCGACATCGGAGTGGACGCCCGAAAACCAGACGTTTTTCACGTCCTGTTCCGGATAATCCCTGCCCATCAGGTTCTGCCGGAAGAAGCAGCGGCGCTCGTCAATGGACACGGCGTGGCGCACATGGGTGACGCTGGGATTCCTGTAGGTGAATGGGAAACTCTTGTTATGGAAGAGTATGTTGGTGAATCCCACCGAGCTTACCGTGTCCCAGACTCCGATGAAGTGAACGGGGCACGGCCGGGCCAACGTGGCCTTGAATTCCGCACAGACTGCAGCACCGGTCGAGTCGACCCCCTTGCATTGCTTCCAATAGTCCGTCGCATACGGCACGAGCTGGTCGCTGTCCGGGAAAAGCAGTCCCACCGCATTCAGCATTCCCGCAAGCGAGCGCACGGTAAACGCCCCGCGACTGAAGCCGAATAGGAAAATCTGGTCGCCCGGGTCATAAACCTTCATTAGATAACCATACGCCTCCTGGACATCGGCGATGAGCCCGGCCCCGAACGCCAGGCCCTCTGTGATCGACCACCATTCGCCGAGCTTTGTCACCCATCCTGTAAGGGGAAGGGTACCCACGCCGGGATCGTAGTAACAAGCCTGGTTGGGCAAGCCCTCGGCTATCTTGAAGGCCCGTATCACATTGGTGTGATCCCCAGAGAACTGGTTGTCGGTACCGTCGCAGCACACGATGATGTTTTTCATCAATTCCGTTTCTGTTCTGGCTGCGCGATTGATGAAGGTGCAAGACGCGATCGAGGAAATCAAACTGCCGGCTAAGGCTTGTGATGGCTATCGGTCGCAGATGACCCGCATCCGAAGCAATTCCCTCATGGCACCCTCACCGGATATATGTCGGTCACCGGATCATTCACCGTGATGTTAATGGATATGAAGTTCTGCGGGGTGACCCAGATCTCGAGGATGTAGTTACCTGGGGGAATCCCGTTCAGGTAGAACATCCCGTCGGGGCCGGAGAACGAGGGGGGCGACCGGCCGTACTGGTAGTGATTCACCGTCACCGCGAGGCCCTCGGCCGGGTAGCCATTCGCACCGTGCACCAGCCTCCCCCTCACCGTTGCCGCGTCGGCCACCGTCGCGGCGAACACCGAGACAACCGCCAGGAGCAGCATCCGGACAGTCCGCGCGAGCGTGGAGGGCGTGTACATAACTCAAGTTTCAGGCTCGTAATGCCGATATCCAGCCTGTTGGCTATGACTTCACAAGTCTAGCAC
>PMSP01000039.1 GCA_003168315.1 Opitutaceae bacterium | reverse complement strand
GAGCGCGGCAGCAGCATCTTGCTCTTGATGTGGATCAGCAGGGAAGCGGTGTAGATAAACTCTCCCGCCACATCTACATCCGAAGCCTTCAACTGGTTCACATACGCCAGAAACTGGGCCGTGATCTTGGCAATCGGAATGTCGTAGATATCGATGTCCTGCTTGCGGATCAGGTCCAGCAGCAGATCGAGCGGCGGGTGGTCGCGCTGGCGCCGGCGGTGGGCCCCGCGGCGACGGCGGCGGCCGTGCGCGCGGGGTGGACCGACGCCATGCGCCTCATCCAGCTCGAGGGCGCCAACGCCCGGTACTTCACCGAGACCTCCCAGAAGCCGCCGATCGACGTCGCCGACGGCAACTGCGCCGCGGGGATGTGCATCGACTTCTACGGGCGCGAGCAGCAGGAGGCGGTCAGGCGCCGGACGCAGGGGCCGGACCGGATCGGCTACGCGTCGCCGCCCGGGGGCTCGGCCTACTCGGTCGACCCGATAGCACTCCTCCGCGGGGCGCCGCACCGCGCGGTGGCGGTCGCCTTCATCGAGTTCGTGCTCTCGCTCGACGGGCAGAGGCTCTGGAACTTCCGGACCGGCACCCCGGGAGGGCCGCGGCAGTTCGCGCTGCGCCGCCTGCCGGTCCGCCGCGACTTCTACGCCCGCGCCGACTGGGCGCAGTACCGCAGCGACCCGGAGGTGGACCCGTATTCGCAGAGGGATATCCTGGTCCACCACGACGAGTGGACCGGCAGGCTCTTCGGGCCGCTGATCTTCATCGTGAGGGTGATGACCGAGGACACCCACCCGGAGCTCGTCAGCGCGTGGCGCGCGATCATCGCCGCCCCCGAGCCCGCGAGGAGCCGGGCCCTTGCGGCCCTCCAGGACGTGTCCGCCGTCGACTATGACCAGGCCCTGGGCCGCATAACGAAGGGCCTCAGGTCGAAGAACCTCGTCGACGCGGTCAGCCTCGCCCGGGACCTCGGGAAGACCTTCCGGGAGAACTACGCGCGCGCCGAGCGGATCGCCAGGGGCCCCCCCGGCTAAAGGGAGGCGAACGACGCCGCGAACGCGGCGCGGTCCTTGGACGCGAAGAACGAGGTGCCGGCGACGAAGGTGTCCGCGCCCTTCGAGCGGCACAGGGCCGCCGAGGCGAGCTCTATCCCGCCGTCGACCTCGATCCGAAGGTCGAGCCGCCTCTCGCTCCTCCAGCGGTCGACCTGGGCGATCTTGGGAAGCACGTCCTCTCGGAAGGCCTGCCCGCCGAATCCCGGCTGGACCGTCATCACGAGGACGAGATCCACCTTGCCGAGGAACGGCTCGATGGAGCCGATGGGGGTCCCGGGGTTGAGCGCGATGCCCGCCCGGCACCCGTGGGCGCGTATCGCGTCCAGGGCCGCGCCGTGGTCGTAGGAGGGCTCGATGTGGATCGTGATCCTGTCCGCGCCGGCCCTGGCGAACGCGTCCACGAACTTGTGGGGCTCGCTCAGCATGAGGTGCGTGTCGAAGAAGAGCTTCGAGCCGTCGCGCCGGAGCGCCGCCAGGGTCTCGGGCCCGAAGGAGAGGTTCGGCACGAAGTGCCCGTCCATCATGTCCAGGTGCATCCACTTCAGCCCCAGCTTCGCCACCGCCGCGGCGCCTTCCCCGAGCGCCGCGTGGTCGCTCGCCAGGAGGGAGGGGGCTAGGACCGGCTCATTCATGCACGACGTTCTGGACCGCGCGTCACCAGACGTCGAGGACGGCGTGGGTCACCCGGTCGGAGAGCGAGTCNNGTGTTGTACTCGGACTGGAGCTGGTCGTTGCTGGTGCCGAAGGGCACCGAGCCGAGGCCATTGTCCAGGAACGCCTCCTTCTGGACCTCGACCACGCGCTTGTTGAATAGCATCTGGCCCGTTCGGTTGTCTCGCAGGCTGAGGCTCGCCGTCAGGTGCAGCGTGAACTTCCTCGCGAGGCCGTTGTCGTCCTCGCGGTTGGCCGAGTTCTCCCTCCGGTACTTGACGAGCGTCACCTCGAGCGTCGTGTCGGCGTCCGCCTGCGTGTCCACGACCTCGACGCGGCCGTCGCGGATGAAGGCCTCGCGCACCATCGTGCTGACGACCGCCTGGGACTGCGCCAGCTGCGTCTTGTTCTCGGCGGGCCTGATGAAGATCGTGGCGAAGGAGGGCGCCGGGCCGGCCCCCATTCGGTAGTGCGAGCAGCCCTGCAGGAGGAGCCCGGAGGCGAGGAGCAGTGTCCACACTCGGGTCATGGGATGCCGCCCTGGGGAGGTCAGAACAGCCAGAATCGCTTCTTCGGCGCGCTTCCGGGCGCGACGTTGAGCCTCAGGGTGCGCGCGTCCAGGTCGGACAGGCGCTTCTTGGCGACCCTGGCGGGCGGCGAGTCGGGGTACGACGTGATCGCCTCGTTGTAGAAGACCTTGGCAGCGCTGAAGTTAAGGCGTTTGTAGAAGTAGTAGTCGCCGATGTAGATTTTGCTCTCGGCAAGGATTGTCTTCATCCTGTCGACCCCCTCCGCCGCGGCGGCGATGTTCGAGTCGCCCGGGTAGAGGATCATGTAGTCCTCGTAGTAGGTCATCGCCTCCTTGGTGGAGGCCTGGTCGTACTTCGGCCCCTGGCTCAGCGACGCGTGGAGGTCCCCGAGCTTCAGGTAGGCGACCGGCGCCAGCACGCTCTGGGGATAGGTGTTCACCAGGCGGTCGAGGGAGTCGATGGCGTCCTCCGTGTCCTTGTCGGCCTGGAGGCCGCGGGCCGCGTCCATCAGCGCGAGCGGGGCGTAGTCGCTGTAGGGGGCGTCGATGACGACGACCTGGAAATACTCGACGCCCCGGTTGCGGTTGGTCGGACCGGGGAACCATCCCCAGAACCAGTTGCGCTTGCCGTTCAGGAGGTCCGCCGAGATCCGGTAGAGCTCGCCGATCACGTCGTTGAAGCGCTTCGTGTTCGGGTAGCGGCGCAGCATGACCTGGAAGGTCTGGAAGGCGTTGTAGTACTGGCGCCTGCGCTCGAGGAGCTTGCCGGCGCGGAAGAGCGCCTCGGGGGCGTAGACGGATCCCGGGTACTTGGCGCCCACCTTCTCGTACGACTTGATGGCGGCGTGGAGGCTGCCGTCCTCCTCGTACCTCCTGGCCTTGTTCATGAGGTCCAGGGCGGTGCGGCCCTGGGCGCCGGCCAGCCCCGAAAGGGCCCCTCCCTCAAGCTGCCATCCCGTCTGGGCCGTCCAGGTCAGGTCGGCCCTGAGCCCGGGGGCCGCCAGGAGCGCGAACGCCGCCGCGATCCAGATGGGGACCACGGAGCGGCGGTAAAAAGGGATCGGCATATGGGCGGAAATCACCAGCGAATCAGGGCGCTCCCGTAGGTCAAGCCTGCCCCGAAAGCGACGAGAAGGGTAAGGTCCCCGGGCTTGATCCGGCCCGCCCGCCGCGCCTCGTCGAGCGCGATCGGAATCGAAGCGGCCGAGGTGTTTCCGTAGCGGTCCACGTTCACGAAGAAGCGCTCCACGGGGAGCTCGAGGTACTGGGCTATCGCATCGATGATGCGAAGGTTGGCCTGATGCGGTATCACGAGCCCGATCTGAGTCGCGGCGAGGCCGTGTTGTTCCAAAATATCGCGGGCGGCCTCCTCCATGACCCGGACGGCCAGCTTGAAGACCTCCTTGCCCTTCATCTTGATGAAGTGGTCGCCCCTGCCGAAGGACTCGGCGGTGGTGGGCGACCGGCTGCCCCCCCCGGGGATGCAGAGGAGGTCCGTGTCCTCGCCGAGGGCGCCGAGCCTGGTCCCGATGAGGCCGGTCCCGGGCTTGTCGCCCGGGCCGACGACGGCCGCCCCGGCCCCGTCCCCGAAGAGGAGGCAGGTGCCGCGGTCCTGCCAGTCGACGACGGACGAGAGCTTCTCGGCCCCGATGACCAGGGCCTTCCTGTAGCGGCCCGAGCCGATGAGGGCGCAGGCGGTGTCAAGGGCGTAGATGAAGCCCGAGCACGCCGCGTTCATGTCGAAGCAGGCCGCCGCGGAGGGAACCCCGAGCTTGTGCTGCACGACGCACGCCGTCGAGGGCATCGGGTAGTCCGGCGTCACCGTGGCGACGATCAGGAGGTCGATGTCGGCCGCGCCGACCCCGGCGTCCTCGAGGGCCCGGCGCGCGGCCTGGACGGCCAGGTCGGAGGTCGCCTCGCCGGCCGCGGCGATCCTGCGCTCGCGGATGCCGCTCCTTGCGCGTATCCACTCGTCCGAGGTATCCACCATCCGCGACAGGTCCTCGTTCGTGAGGACGCGTTCGGGTGCGTAGGATCCTGTGCCGAGTATGACGGTGGAGCGGGTGGGCATGCCGGGAAGTCTAGGGTGCGGGGCCGAGCAAGCGCTCGTTGGCCCGGGCGATGTCCGCCTCCATCCGCTGGTTCATGTCGGCCTTGATGATCTCGCCCGCCGCCCGGATCGCGCTCTTGATGGCGTTTCGGTTCGACGAGCCGTGGGCCTTGAGGATGTTGCCCCGGAGCCCGAGGAGCGGGGCCCCGCCGTAGCGCTCCGGGTTGATCCTGTCCTTCAGCGCCGCGAACGCGCCCTTCGACAGGAGGGCGCCCGTCCGCCTCATCGGGTTCGCCCCGAGCTCCTCCCGCAGCATGCCGCGGATGAACTTCTCGAGGGATTCCCAGCTCTTCAGCATGATGTTGCCGACGAAGCCGTCGCAGACGACCACGTCCACGTGCTCGGTGAACACCTGGAAGCCCTCGATGGGGCCCGAGTAGTTGATGATGCCGTCAATCCTCTTCAGGAGATCGTTCGTCTCCGTTATGAGTGAGTTGCCCTTGCCGTCCTCGGTCCCGATGGACATGAGGCCGACCCGGGGCGACGGGATGCCCAGCATGACCCGGCAGTAGTGGCTCCCGAGGATCGAGTTGTGCACGAGGTGCTCGGGCTTCGGCTCCGGGTTCGCTCCCGCGTCGATCAGGATGAAATGGCCGCCCTCCCTCGGGACGACCGCGGCGAGCGCGGGCCTGGCGACCCCCTCCATCGTCCGCAGGCGCAGCGTGCCGCAGGCCATGAGCGCCCCGGTGTTGCCGCAGCTGACGACCACGTTGGCCTCGCCGGCCTTCACGAGCTCGATCGCCCGCACCATCGACGAGTCCTTTTTCCGCTTCAGGGCGACGAGCGGCTTGTCGCCCATTGTGATGACTTCCGACGCATGGAGGACCGAGACACGCTCGCTGCGGCTGAGCCCGTAGTGCGAGATGATCGGCTTGAGGACGGCCTCATCGCCTACGAGCGTGATCGGGTTCAGGCTCGGGCTCTGCGCGAGCGCGAGCTTCACCGCCGCAACGACCTCGCTTGGGCCCAAGTCGCCGCCCATCGCATCAACAGCGATCCGACCGGGTGATCCGGGGGCCATGACAACCAGGGTACCGCCTGTGGTGGACGGTTGAGGGTCAGACCTCGATGTTGAGGACTTGGCGGCCCCGGTAGGTGCCGGTCTTCGGATTCACCCTGTGGGCCCGCACCAGGCTACCGTCGGTGGGGTCCCGGGCGAACTCAGGAGCGATGAAAGCGTTGGCTGCACGGCGGTTTGCGCTACGGCGCTTGGACTGCTTGCGTTTGGGATTGGCCATTTGGAAGGGGGTTAAAGGTTGACCGTTTAAAGGCCGAGGGGCTCACCCGTCAAGCGCACACTCGCGCACCCTAGACTTGTGCCCCCGGCAGGGTCGCGTACCAAAGAGCGCACCCATGTCGCCGTCGCTCCTCCAAATCGTCGTTCTGGCCGTCATCCAGGGGCTTGCCGAGCTCCTGCCGGTCTCAAGCTCGGC
>PMSP01000096.1 GCA_003168315.1 Opitutaceae bacterium | reverse complement strand
GCGCCGGCACCTTCTTCACGCTCCTGCCGAGGATCTTCTTGAAGGCGGCCGCCGTGGAATGGATCTGCTCTATCTCGCGCAGGCTGAGCTCCTCGATCGTGATCAGGTGGCGGCGGGTCCAGGTCATCGGTGGGATGCCGCGCGCAGGGGCCGCGCGGCGCGGGCCCGGATGTCGATCCGGTCGCTGGAGGGGTTGTCGCCGAGGGAGACGACGACGTCCTCGCTCTCGGCCGCGTTCACGGTCATGCCGGCAAAGTCGGCGACGATCGGCAGCCGCCTGCTTCCCCGGTCAACCAGGACCGCGAGCTCGACCGTCGCCGGCCTGCCGTGGTCAAAGAGCTCGTCCAGGGCCGCCTTGACGGTGCGCCCTGTGAAGAGGACGTCGTCAACGAGCAGGACCGTGGCCCCGTTGACGTCGCCCGGCAGGAGAGTCGGCGTGAATTCCTTGGGAATCGGGTGCTTTCCTATGTCATCCCTGTGGAACGAGATATCAAGGTCCCCGACCTTCCTTATCCCCAGCCGTGCCGCCAGCCTGCGGGCGAGGGGGATGCCGCCGTTGGCAATGCCGAGGAGGAGGAGCCCCTCCGTGTGCCGGTGGCGGGCCTGAATGGCAGCGGCAAGCCGTTCTATGGCGGCGTGAACCTCCCTGAAGCCGATGGTCTTGGGCGGAGCCACTGCGCCAAGTACTGCATGCCGGGGGAGCTCCGGTAAAGCGAAATAGGACTACGAGTCGGCGCCCAGCCAGGCGGCGAGGTCGTCGTCCTCGAGGATGCGCCGACCCGACCGGTATTCGGGGGCGAGGAGTTTCTCATACCCCGGCTCGGCGAACCTCCGGCAGTGGAGGAGGACCGTGGCCCGCTGCCCGGGGGCGCGCACGAGCCGGCCGAGCGCCTGGTTCACCTTCTGCATCCCGGGGATCCTGTACACGCGGTCGAACGCGGCGTCGCGCCCGAGGGGGGCGAACGCCGAGAGGCGCGCCCGCTGAACCGGGTTCACCTCGGGCAGCGCCGGGCCGACCACCATCGCGTGGGCGACCCTCCCGCCGAGGAGGTCGATCCCCTCGGCGAAGCCCGAGCCGAGGACGAGGAAGAGGGCCCGCCCGGCGTCGAGGTTCCCTGCGATCCATGCGTTCTGCGAGGCGAGGTCGCTCCTCCTTGGCTGGAGCGACGCGGCCTCCACGTCCCGCGCCACGGCCTCCGCATAGGCGAAGCTGGGGAAGAAGACGGCTATCGGGGCGCCCGCGGCCGACGCATGGAGCGCCGAGACGGTCTCGGCCGTCAGGCCGATGTAGCGCTGGCGGTGCTGGAAGGTGGTGTCGACCCGCAGGTCGACCGCGACATCGTAGGCTCCGTCCCGCCACGGCGTCCCGGCGCGGACGTGCCGCATGGGCCCGCAGGCGCAGCCCTCGGCGAACCTGTCGACCGGGCCCGGCGTCGCGGTCGCCATGATGACGCCGCCGAACTCGCGGAGCGTCGCCCCTATGGCGGGCGCGGCGTCGAGGCAGGTCACCGAGAGGACGCCGTCCCTCGGGCTCCACCAGAGCCTGGGCAGCTCGATCGCCTCCAGCTGCTCGGTGAAGGACGGGATCCTCCAGATGAGCCCGGAGACCTCCGGCCCGAGCTCGGCATAGTCCACGGGGAACGTCCCGACGCCCTCGGCAAGCGCGGCCAGCTGGTCCCTCGCGTCCTGCTGCTCGGCGTCCGTCAGCGCGGGCGCCCTGGGGCGCGACTCAAGGAGGGCCGCCCAGGATGCCCAGCGGGCGACGAAGCCCGGCGACGCGCTGGCCGCCCGCAGGGCGTCGCACACCGTGCGCGCGTCCTCGGCGGCAAAGGAGTGCGAGTGCGTGTCGGCGACCCGCGAGGCCAGGTTGTGCGCCTCGTCGACCATCAGGAGGGTCCTCGCCGGGTCAAACCCGGGCCTGTCGTAGAACAGCCCGCGGCTGTCGGGCGAGAACACATAGTTGTAGTCCCCGATCCAGACGTCGTTGAAGGTGAGCGCGGCGCGGGTGATCTCGTACGGGCAGATGCGGGCGCCGGAGCCCGCGGAACGAAGGGACCCGATGTCCTTGCGCTGTCCGTCCAGGAGGTAGAACCGCGAGAGCCCGCTCTGCGGCCACCGCTTCTCCGCGCCGTCCAGATAGGCGCAGGCCTCCCGCACGCACTGGAAGACGGAGTTGACGCAGTGCTCGGCCTTGTTGCGGACATGCCACGCCGCGACCGGCGCACCCTCTCCAAGGTCGGCGCCGGCCTCGGTCATCATCCGGAGCGTCTCCACCACCTGGAGCTGGCCGGTGGACTTTCCGGTGACGTAGAGCGCCCGGTCGAATGCCCCCCCGCGGAGCTCGCCGAGCGCGCGCTCGAGGAGGACCCCGGTCTTGCCGAACCCGGTAGGCGCCTCGAGGAGTATGGCGGACTGCGCGCCGCGGACGGCCGAGAGGAGCTCGGCCGCGGCCTCCTCCTGGCCCTCCCGCGGCGAGGGGAACGCCGGCCGGAACCTGAGCCCGCGAAGGCGCTCGCGCGCCCTGAGGCGCAGGTCGAGGAACTCCGCCACCCGGTCGAGACGCTCGCCGAGGAGCCCGTCGTCGGCCGGCCCGAGCATGACCGTCTGCGCGAGGCCCGTGTCCGCCTCGACGAACACGAGCTCGCATTTTTCGCGGGCGCCCCTCAGGGCGGCGTAGGCGGCAAGCTGCGCGAAGTATCCGGGATAGTCGGAGCGCAGCTCGTCCTCGCGCGCGGGAAGCGCGCGGGTCACGGTCTTGATCTCCCGAAGGACCGACTGGCCGGCCGAGCGCACGATCTGGTCGATCCTGCCCGAGAGGGACACGACCCAGCCCTTCCGGGCGATCTCGCCCTCGACGGCGACCTCGAACTCGGCGTCGGCGCCCTCGGAGACCGCCTGCGCCCTGAGCTCGTTGTGCCACCGGGTCCCCAGCTGCGCGCGCCAGATCCCCCCCGAGCCGCCCACCGCCCCGATTGGCCCGATCGAGAAGTCGGAGAGGTCGCCGACGCTCATCCGGACGCGGCGCTGGTCGAGGTCGAATCTCACGGGATGATGATGTCCGTGCTCGATCCGAGGTAGCCTTCCAGGCTGCGCCGGATCCGGGCCACCTCCCCGGGCGTCGACACCTGCTCGCCAAGCGGGCGGTTCAGGACCGCCTTGGCGACGCCGCGGTCGGCCGCGCCGAGCGACGGGAGCCATTCCTCCTTGACCGGGTATCCCTCGTCGCGCGCGAAGAGGTACAAGCTCTTCAGGTGCACGGCGTCGGGCCTCGCGCCGGAGCCGAGGGCGTCCAGCGCCGTCCTGAGCATCCGCGCCACGTTGTCGCGGCTCTCCTCGTGCACGGGGTTGCGGCTGATCACGGAGGCAAGCGCGGACGCGAAGCGGAGCGCGTCATAGCTCCTGCCGATTCCCGAGCGCCGCGTTGTTATCCGGATCTCCTTCATGAACCACGTCCTTCCCTGGTTTGAGCTCTCGAGCATCGCGCAGACCTCGTCGAAGAGGTCGGCCGACACGTGCGAGGCCGAGGGCTTCCTCGGGACCCGCTGGAGCGCGAGGAGGTTCCCGTGCTCGGCCGAAAAGAGCCCGAATGTCTGGAAGGCGTCCGAGGGGGGACGCCTCTCGATCACAAACGCGTCAGCCGTGAGCGTCAGGCCGGGCACCGGGTATCGGGGCGCGGGCTACTTCGCCTCGCGCGCCCTTGCGTGTTCGATCGCGGGCCAGGGCGGGACGACCGCGCCGCCGGAGATGATCATCTTCATGCCCTCGCCGACGGGCATCTCGAGCTCCACGATGTCGGCCTTGGGCAGCATGAGCAGGAAGCCGCTCGTCGGGTTCGGCGTCGTGGGCACGAACACGGTCCACACCTCCGTTCCCCCCTTCGACTGGGCCTCCGCCTGGACCGTGTTGGTGAGGAATCCGATCGTCCAGCACCCCTTTCGGGGAAACTCGACGAGTACCACCTTGTTGAACATGTGGCGGCTCTGGGAGCTGAATGTGTTCACGATCTGCCTGACCGTGTTGTAGACGGCGCTGACGCCGGGGATAGTCTGGATGAAGCGGTCGCCGATGCTGAAGAAGAACTTCCCGAAGACGTAGCGCGACACGTAGCCGAGCAGGGTCACGAGGACGATGACGATGAAGGTCGCCAGGATGGACCACACCGTGTCGAGGCCCGGCCGGTCCCGCAGCCCATTCGGGACGAAGAGCAGGAAGAGCGGCTTGAAGGCGCCGCCCACCAACTGGACGATCCAGCTGAAGACCCAGACCGTGAGGCAGAGGGGCGCGACCAGGATGACGCCCGAAAAGAAGGCGTTCCTGAGCGAGACGTAGCGGGATACTGTCGGGTCCGGGTCGGCCATGGCTGGGATGTGTGGTCGTATCGGCCGGCGGCCGGCTAGGCCAGCTTGAACCGGGGGACGGAAGCCCCGCGCCTGAGAATGCCCATCGCCCGCGCCTCCGCGCGGCGCATGGCCCGCCTGGCCGCGGGAGTCGTGTCGTCATAGCCCGCGAGGTGAAGCCAGCCGTGGACCACGTAGAGCGTCAGCTCCGCCGAGAGCCGAGAGGGAGCGCGGCCTGCCTGCCGTACGGCGGCGTCGACTGAGACGCATATCTCGCCGGCCTGCCCGTGCGCCGCGTCGCCGCCNNCAGAACCTCCCGGCGCTTGCGTCAAGGAGCCCAAGGGCGGCCGCCAGGGCCCCGCGTTCGTATCTCAGTCTGGGGTGGCGGTTGGCGACTTCGAGGGGGCGCGCCGCCCCCTTCACGCCTTCGCCTCGTTCGGCTGGTCGGGCGCCGACGAGTAGGCGACCCGCGAGTGCAGCATGTTGAGGAGCGTGAACGTGAAGCTGTTCCTGATCTTTGCCAGGTCCTCGAACGTGAGCGGGGCCTCGTCCAGCTGGCCGTCGGCCACACGGTCGGCGATCAGCCTATCGATCATGGCGCCCAGCTTCTCGGCCGTGATCGTCCGCACCGAGCGGGTGACGGCCTCGACGCCGTCGGCCACGGAGACGACGGCGCTCTCCTTGAACTGCGGCTTCGGGCCCTCGTAGCGGAACGGCGTGTCCGGCACCGCCGGGGGCTCGACCCCGGGGAACGGGGACTGCGACAGGGCGAGGGCGCGCTCGTAGAAGAACTTCACCAGCGTCGTCCCGTGATGCTGGCGAATGACATCGATCACGGCGCGCGGGAGGTGGTGGCGGTTGGCGAGCTCCACCCCGTCCGTCACGTGCTGGCGGATGATGGCCGCCGACACCGCGGGATCCTTCTCGTTGTGGGGATTGCCGGTGTTGCGCTGGTTCTCCGTGAAATAGGCCGGGTTGCTCGTCTTGCCGATGTCGTGGAAGAGGGCGCAGGTGCGCGCGAGGAGCGGGTTGGCGCCGATCGCGTTGCACGCGTTCTCCGAGAGCTGGGCGACGACCAGCGAATGGTGGTACGTGCCGGGCGCCTCAAGCTGCATGCGCCTAAGGAGCGGGTGGTTGAAGTCCGTTAGCTCAAGGAGCGTGATGTCCGTCGTCCGCTTGAAGAGGGCCTCGAGCACGGGCAGGAGCCCGACCACGGCGACGCCGGTCAGGAGGCCGGTCAGGAGCCCGGCGGCCATCTGCCACATCAGCATCTGGTAGGGCGTGCGCTGCGCGAACCCGATGAGAGCGGCGAACGCCGCGACCGTGAGCCCGCCCATGCCCGCCGCGCGGACGACGCTGCCGCGCCGGCGGGCGTGCCGGCAGCCGAAGATGGCCACCATCGACGCGAGGAAGGTGAGGACGAGCAGGTCCAGGCGATTGCCATAGATGACGCCCGTGAAGATCGAGATCAGCAGCGCCATGAATATCGCCGAGCCGGCGTCGATCAGGATGGCCACGATCAGCGGCGCAAGCGCCGTCGGAGCCAGGTAGGGGAGCGCCGAGGCCCAGGTCGGGTCCTGGACGAAGAGCTGGGCGCCGCCGACGGAGTAGACCGCGCGAACGAGCGCCAGGTTGAAGATGACGACGAGGGCGAGGAGGCCGAGGCGCACGTTGCTGGCGAGGGTCTCCGGGTCCTCGAGCCGGACGTAGATGATCGAGGCCAGCACCATCGCGAGGACGAGGAGCACGCGGCCGAAGAGCTCGAGGCCGTCGTCCAGCTCTGCCGCGCCGCCCTCCAGGGCCGCCCTCCGGTAGGCCGTCGCCATCTCATACTGGTCATCGGTCACGCGGTCGCCCGCGTCGACGATCGTGCGGCCCGGGTTCACCTTGACCGTGACGTGCTTCAGCTTCCCAAGGACCTCGGCCTCGCGGGTCGCGGCGGCAGCCCGGTCGAACACCAGGTTCGCCTGCACGCCGCCGCGGAAGAGGCGGAACAGGGCCTGGGCGGCTGGCGTCGGGACACCCTCCGAGGCGAGGCTCACCCTGAGGAACGTCAGGGAATCCTCCATGGACTGGACCGAGCGCGCGGCGATACCGCCGGAGGGCCGCTCGACCTCGAACATGACAACGGCGTCGGGGGCGCCCCCGGCGCCCGAGCTGTCATGCACGCCCTCGCTGTAGATCTGGCGCAGCGCCGCGAAGCCGTTCTCGAAGAGGGCCGCGCGGGCGGCGGCGTCCCCGGCCGTGAGCAGGGCCGCCAGGTCGTCGGCGCTGGTCTCGAAGGGACCCTTTGAGTTGAAGTCGTCGGCCAGCACGCCGAGGGCCCTCCTGCGGTCGAAGAAGAGCGCCGACGGGTCCGGATGCTGGGCCTCGAAGGCCGCGAGCTTTCCCAGAAGGTCCCTGGCGGCGGCCTCGAAGCGCTCGAGCGGCTCCATGTCCAGCCGGTAGATGGCCGGGAGGGCGGCCAGGCGCTGCTCGCGCTCGACCTGCGTCCGCTCGGTGCTCGCATAGGAGAAGGGGAAACCGGCGACGATCCGGACCGGGGCGATCTGGTTCGGCAGGACCGGCAGGTCGAGCACCCTCATGCCCGCGGAGCTCACGAGCACGATGGCCGCCACCGTCACGACGAAGATGAGGCCGGCCACGAGGCGGCTCTGGTCCAGGAAGTCCCTGAAGCCCGATCCCGGCGCGGAATTCGGGTCGGCGCGGCGGGTTCCGAGTCCGCCCATGAGGAGCTTGAGCTGGTTGCGGACGGACATGTCAGCGGGCTTTCGCGGCGCCCGCGCCGGCCATGGGGTTCTTGTAGCGGTCGTAGGCCCCGATGATCCGCTGGACCAAGGGGTGGCGGACGACGTCCTCGCCGGTGAAGGCGTGGAAGACGATCCCCGGGACGCCCTTCAGGATCTCGCGGACCTCAAGGAGCCCTGAAAGCTTGGACCTCGGGAGGTCGATCTGCGTGACGTCGCCCGTGACGACCATCCTCGAGTCCTCGCCGAGGCGGGTGAGGAACATCATCATCTGCTCGGGCGTCGTGTTCTGCGCCTCGTCCAGGACCACGAAGGCGCGGGAGAGCGTCCGGCCCCGCATGTAGGCGAGGGGGGCGATCTCGATTATGCCCTTCTCGGTCAATTTGACGACCTCCTCGGGGTCCAGCATGTCGTGGAGGGCGTCGTAGAGAGGCCTGAGATAGGGGAGGATCTTTTCACGGAGGTCGCCCGGGAGAAACCCGAGGGCCTCGCCCGCCTCGACCGCCGGCCTTGTGAGCACAATTCGTTCCACCTCATGGTTGAGGAGTGCGGAGACGGCGGCCGCCATCGCGAGGTACGTCTTGCCGGTCCCGGCGGGGCCGATCCCGAAGACAATGGGCTGCTTCAGCACCGACTGGAGGTATTCCTTCTGGCCGAGGGTCTTCGGGACCACGCTCTTCCTGTTGGTCGCGATGACGAGCGGCTGGTCGAGGAGCGCCTGCCACCGGCCGGCCTCGCCCTTCGCGAACGAGTCGACGATCCTGGCGAAGTCGGGCGTGCGGATCGTCATTCCCTGGTTCCTCGCGGCCTTGAGGAACGAGAAGAACTCCTCGGCCAGCGCCAGGGGCTCCTGCGGCGCCTCGATCTTGAGCCAGTCCTCCCGGGTCACCAGCTTCACCCCGAGCGCCTGCTCCGCGNNGCGTAGAGCTGGCTCAGGTGCCTCGGGCTCTCGAAATGTAGGGTCTTCGCAGGCACGGCTGGGTCAGGAATTCGGGGCGATCTGCCCCACGACCGCGGCAAGCCGCTCCCAAGTCGCCTCGAGCGACTGGGGAAGGACGCGGGTCTGGCCCAGGACCGGCATGAAGTTATTGTCCCCTTTCCAGCGCGGGACGATGTGGCCGTGCAGGTGGGCGATGCTGCCGCCCGCGGCGGATCCCAGGTTGAAGCCTATGTTGACGCCGTCCGGCTTCATGGCCTCGGAGAGGAGCCTCTTTGCGAAGACCACCTCCTCCATGAGGTCGGCGCGCTCCGCGCCGGTAAGCTCCTCCAGGTCCACCACCTCGCGGAAGGGCACGGCAAGGAGATGGCCCGGATTGTACGGGAAACGGTTCAGGACCAGGTAGGACAGCTTCGTGCGGTGGACTATCAGAGCCTCCCGGTC
>PMSP01000006.1 GCA_003168315.1 Opitutaceae bacterium | reverse complement strand
TCGATCCCCTTCCGCTCCACCAATTCAGCCTCGCTTTTTGCCATGCCTGCGGCCGCGCAACGCCGCGTCCCCGTAGCTCAGCTGGATAGAGCATCGGTTTCCTAAACCGGGGGTCACAGGTTCGAGTCCTGTAGCGTCCACCATCTAAATTCCCAGCGACAGAGAGAGTTAGACAGTTTTGGGGGTCTAGTTCAAAGTTTGGAGTCAGGGTGAGGTTGCATTTGGAATCGGAGTCTATCTAAAACATGAATCGCCAAAGACCCGAATAGTTGCAGTACAGGCTCAGGGCGCGCCCGCCATGCTCCCGTGATATTCGGGGAAACCTATTAGTCCGTTCGTAGAGCCGGATTCGTGCACATGGTCAATTCCTCAATCGTCAAGGGCCTCGCCGAGATGCCGGTCTTCAGGCTTGGGCGCACCGACAGGGAGTCGTTCGAAGCCTTTCAGAACGATCCCATAACCTTTCATCTGCGCGCCTTCCGCAAGCTCGGTCCGGCCTACCGGACCTGGTTCGGGGACCGCATGCAGGTGGTGCTCGCGGGCCCCGAGGCAAATGACTTTATCTGGAAGAACGGCCACCTTTGGAGCTACGCGGTGGCGAACGCGCTCCTATTGGACGAGATGGGCGACGACCATGTCCCGGCGCTAGACGGCGCGCATCACCTGCAGAAGCGGACCGTCCTCAAGGCCGCTTTTGACCAAGCGCCTGCCCGGCGCTTCCTTCCTCAGTTTAACGCGGGCTTTCGGGAGGCGCTCGACGACGCCGCGGCGAAGGGCTCGCCGGTGGACCTGATTCTCTTCTGGACCCACACCATCACGCGCATCAATACGCGCACCGTGGCGCGCGCGGACATGCCGGACGACGCCATCCCCCCTTTGATGCGCTGGCAGCATCAAATGCTTCGCGGACAATTCCTCGATGACGCGTCCAGACCCTGCGTCGAGCGCGAGGAATACCGAGTGCTGAAGGCGCACGCCTTCTCCTGGCTCTACCGCATCGTCGACGAGCGGCTTGCCAATCCGGGCGCGCACGACGACAACTTTGAGGCGACTCTCCGGGCCCGCTCCGAACTCGAGGGCGGCAAGCCGGACCGGGATCGGCTGGCGAATGACCTGTACCTCATTCTGGTCGCCGGCACCGAGAACACCGCGAACTTCATCCGGTGGGCGACCGTCTTCGCTTACACGTCTCCCAAATGGCTCGGGGCACTGCGCGCCGAGCTCCAGGGCTGGGACGGCGCCGACATCCAGGTGCTGGCGAAGTTGCCGGTTCTGAAAGCGATCCTCATGGAAACCCTCCGGGTGGGCCCTCGCAGCGGCGGCCTCACCAAACACTGTGTGCGGGACTTCGAGTTCGGTGGGTACACGATCCCAGCGGGAACCGACATCACCTATCCCCACGTGCTCGGGCATTTCATGGAGGAATTCTATCCCGAGCCTTTCACGTTCAATCCTGCGCGGTTCCTGGATTCCGGCCGGTTCGTTCCCCGCACCCAAGGGATCTTCGGAGGGGGAACGCACATCTGCCTCGGGCGCAACCACACTCTGATGCAGAGCCCGCTCGCGCTGGCGCAGCTGGTGAAGCACTTCGATCTCGAGTTCGCCCGGCCGCCTGTGTTCGACGTACGCGTCGGCAATGCGAGCAGCCGCCTCGACGAGGAAGTGAGCGCGCGCCTCATCCCGTGCCGCGGCTGAGTTCGCGGATACGCGAGCCGAGTCACGCCAGGACCACCGAGGACGCGTGTTCGCCCGCCGAATGAAGCGTTGCCTCATCGGCAAACCCCACATTCCGATGGGCGTGCGATCGAATTCGCCCAAGGACCCGCGGGAACGGGACCGGATTTTCGCGCAGGCCGGTCAATTCCGTCCCGCCACACGATCCGTCCGGCTCCGCCTCCGCCGGGCCCTATTTCCACCCGGCGAGCGAGTGGCGGAATGCACAGTTCACGGATCCGTAGCACCGCCGCCAAACACTCAAAGATTTGATGCTGCTAACGGGTGGGTATAGCTACATAAAAGACCAACCTTCAAGGCAATCGCCATGAAAACACCCTCAATCCGAGAATTTCCGCAACTGTCCCCAACCGCCAAGGTGGCGGCCCCCGCGCCGTCACCCTCAATTTCAGCTCCCGGGTCGTCGCAGGGAAAAGGGCGGCGGCCGCGCCGAGCTCACATTACTGACGGCCCGGGAGCGCCCGCATGAGCACCCGACCAAGGAGCGCTGGCGCGGCGACCCGGCCGCAGCATCCCAGCATCAAGTCGGGCGCGAAGGTCGTTGACCCCCGCCTCAGTCCCGAACAGGTCGGCCATTTCCGAAAGGAGGGTTATCTTCTCTACCTGGAAAACGTCTTCACCCCGAGGAAATTTGCCCGACTGAAGGACCATTTCGAGCGCCTGCTCGCAGCCCTGCCGGCGGAAAAGCGCCCCGAGGCGATGGACGTCCCGCACTTCTCCGACCTCGAGCTCTTTGATTGGCTTTTCGACGACGAAGTGCTCGATCTGGTGGAGCCCCTGCTCGGGCCGGACATCGCTCTGTACTCCAGCCATTTTATCTGCAAACCGAAGGGCGACGGGCGACGGGTCCCCTGGCACGAGGACTCGGCGTATTGGGGATCGGCCAGCCAGCGCCGGGACGCCCTGATCGACCCAATGGAGCTGGTGACGGTCTGGTTGGCCATCGACCCGTCGACGAAGAAGAACGGCTGCATGTACGTCATCCCCCGTACCCACAACACCGGCCGGAGGGGATATTCGAATTATCACCAGGTGGATCCGGGAAAGAATGTGTTCATGGTCGAGATCGATCCCGCCCAGCGAGAGGAGTCGCGGGCCGTTCCCTGCATCCTCGAGCCCAACCAGTGCAGCCTCCACGACAGCCGGCTGATCCACGGGAGCCCGCCGAACCGCAGCGCTCTGCGCCGCTGCGGATACACCATGAGGTACATTCGCTCCTCTACCCGCCTGAGCGACGAGGCGCGCACGTTTCACCAAATCTATCTCGCGCGCGGCCGCGATTTGGCCGGCCAAGCCTACGCGGATCCGACGAAGCGTTACGAAGAGCTGTTTCAGCAGCGCACCTCCGCCGGCCGAAAGGGTCATTGAGCCGACGGTCACCAGCGCGCCTTAAGGCTCGGCGGAGGTTGAGTATGGGGACGCGGCTCAATCAGCAGAGGCGCTTCTTCGAGGCGATTGCGGCCTTCGAGGAGGCTCGGGCGCTGGAGCCGGGTTCCGCAGCGGCCTCCATCGGACTGGGGATCGCGCAGTTCGGGGTCGGGCGATTGGCCGCGGCCGCGGCCGCCTATCGCCGGGCCCTGCGGATCGAACCGGGGCATGCAGAGGCGCACCACAGCCTCGGGAAGGTCCATCTGGCCCGAAACGCCGCCGGCCCGGCGATCGCGGCCTTCCGCCGGGCGACCGCGCACGCCCCGGACAATCCTAGGTTCCGCGTCGCTCTGGGCCTCGCCCAGATCCTCGGTGGCTACCTTCGCGCAGGATTGGGCAACTACGAGTACCGGTGGGCCCCCGGACCGAGTCTGCGCCGGCGCGCGTATTCGCGCCGCTCCTGGGACGGGGCCCGCCCGCTCCAGGGCCGGTCCATCCTCCTCAACTCCGAACTCGGCTTCGGCGACATGATCCAGTTTGCGCGCTTTGTCCCCCTGGTGGCGAGGCTGGGCGCCCGGGTTCATCTGGAGGCCAAGCTCCCGCTGCTGCGGCTCTTTCGGGCGTCGTTCCCGCAAATCGAGGGACTCCACGTCCAAGGCGGCCCGTTGCCCCGGTGCGAAGAATTCTGTACCGTGCCGGGCCTGCCGTTCGCCTTTGGCACAACGTTGGCGACGATTTCCGCCGAGGTCCCATACCTCAAGACTCCGATGAGCTGGCCGCGTGCGGACCTCGGGAGCGACCGCCGGGCGCGCCTAATCGGAATCGCGTGGTCGGGGAGCGCCGGGCACGCCAATGACCGCAACCGGTCGATTCCGTTCGGACGCTTCCGAGAAATCTTCCGAAACTGCGGTGCCTCGCTCGTGAGCCTGCAAGAAGATATGCGGGCGAGTGACCGCGCCGATTTCGACGCCCACCCCGGCCTCGTGAGGGTGATCGATGGGATCCGCGACTTTGCCGACACGGCCTTCGTGATTCAGGCGCTCGATCTGGTCATCTCCGTGGACACGTCCGTGGCCCACCTCGCGGGCGCGCTCGGCAAGCCGGTCTGGCTTCTGCTCCCGTTCTCGGCCGATTGCCGCTGGATGATCAATCGCTCAGACAGCCCATGGTATCCGACGATGCGGCTTTTCCGGCAGCCTCGCCCCGGCGAGTGGGACAGCGTTTTCCACGAGGTGCGGGCGCAGATTAGATTATTTCTCGGGACCCCTGCAGTGGGGGTTTCAGCGCGTCAGTGATTATTTTTACCGGATAAAAACCACCCAATTGAAACCGCAAGCAATTTGCATCCGGTAATTTAGGGGAATACCCAGATCCCCCCGTTACCTCGGCCCAACCAGCTTGGAGCCTCATTTCACTCGACCCCATGCAAGCGCAATTGGTACTACTTGGAGCGTGAAGGACCTCGGCCTCCACGCCAGACGTAAAGCCTTGTTCCCGGATAGGTAAGCTTACCAGATCTCGTCCGAATCCAATAAACGCAAAAACGCAAAATACCATGGCCTCCCAGAAAAAAAGCAAGAAGCCCGCTGCCAAGTTCAGCGTCAAAGACCTCAAGCCCTCGAAGTCGGTCAAGGGTGGCGGGATGATTTTCGCCAGCGCCAAAGGGGCGCCCAAGACGCTAGAAAACGGCTACGCCTGAAGGCGAAGGTGACTGTTGGGGCGGCGGCGCAGAAGACCGCCGCCAGATTCGCTTCTGAACCAAGTTCCGGCTCTTCAAACCGGAGGCGGTGGTTGCGCGAGCTTTTGTTCTAGGGCCAAGACGTTTTTTTTCCGCTTTTGCACGACGCGGGGCGCCGGGCTCGCCCAGATGCTCCACTCGGACAGGCTATGGCGCACGAAGGTGAGCGGCGAAACCAACGCCCCTTCACGCACCGTGACGCCGGGCATGATCACGACGCCGGCGCCCAGGCCGGAATGCCGCTTCAGGATAACGGGGGCTTTGGTCGCCCCCCGCAACAATGCGGGCAGGGTGGGATTGATCAGGCTCTCGCCCGAAGAGTCGTCGCCGACCGAAAAAATCCTCACCCCGTGCGAGAGGGTGGCAAAGTCCTCGATGACGATGCCGCCGCCCCCGATAAGGCTGCAGTGGGCGCCGACGTGGATATAGCTGCCGAGCTTAATGCCGCCCTCGGCGGTGAGGACGCAGAATGGGTCGATCCGCACATGGTCACCGAGTTCCAGGCGCTCTGGGCAGACGATGACCACCGAGGTATGAACCCGGACGTCGTCGCCGCCGCAGACGACGCCCAGGGCCTCGAGATCGGTCCGCTTCAGGAAATCCGCGTTGTAGGTTCGCATGGCGATCAGGTTCTGAGTTGCGGGTTGCCGGTACGATTTACGCCGGGTGCAGGCTGATTCCGGCCAGAGAGGCATCGACGATGCCGATAATGGTGGAGATTTCCCGCCTGGTGATGTCCGAATAAACGGGAATGCAGGCCATCCTCTGCGATAGTGAGGACGACACGGGGCACGGCCCCGTCTTGGTTGCGCCGGGCCAGTCCTCCAGGGTGGGGCGATGGCAATTCCGGATCTCCAGGCCGGCCGCTGCCGCGCGCGCGATGAATTCGTCCAGCATTTCGGCCGACGGAAGCAGGACCGGAAAGGTCTGCCACGGCGAACGGTCCAGTTCGTCCACGTAGGCGAGCCCGGAGTGGGCACGCATCGCTGCGATGTAGCGGCTGACCGCGCGGCGACGGGCGGCCAGCATGGCGCCGAAGTCCTCCAGAACCGCCAGGCCGACAGCGGCGGAAATTTCGGGCATCTTGCCGTTGATCCCCCAGGTGCCGTTGGGGGGGGCGCCGCGCAGCAGGCCGAAATTGAGCGCCCGGCGCAGGAGCTCGCTTTCGCCGCGATGGGCGCGGATCGCACCCCCTTCGCCGATGGCGAAGGGCTTGGTGGCGTGCAGCGAGTAGACCTCCATGAATCGGCCTGCAGGCAGCGGCGCGGCGGCGGCGCCGAGGCCCGGTGCGTTGTCCACCACCAGGGCGGCGCCGTAGCGCGTGCAGGCCTCGAAATGCCGGCGCAGATCGATCCTCACGCCAAACGGGACGACGACGAGCGCGGCTTCATGGTTCCCGGTGCGCAGCGCCTGCTCGAGCGCGTCTGCGGAAATGCCCCAGGTTTCAGTATCCACATCCAGCACCCAAGGCCGCGCCCCGGCCATCACCACGGCCGAGAGTGTTGCGGGAAAGGTGAAGGCGGGGATGAGGACATTGCCCTTCACGCCGAGGGCGATGAGGGCGGCGGCGATCCCCGCCGTGGCGTTGGCCGCCAAGGTAATCGCCTCGCCTGGGGCGCAGTACCGCTCCGTCAGGGCGTTCTCGAACTGCACGGAGACAGGTCCGAAATTGGTGTACCAGCCCGATTCGTAGCTGGGGGTCAGGTAGCGCCCCCACCGGGACAGCGGCGGCAGGACCGGACGAATCGCGGGGAAGCGGTAATCTCGGCGGCTCGTAGTGATCGAACTACACCCCTGGCGCCCCGATGAGACAAGCGGCAAAAAGGCCCGGCTGCGGCGTCCGGAAATCCGATGCCGAAGGCTGCCCCGGATTCAGGATTTGCTGCCGCCGCCCGTCTTTGATTTAAATTGTGTCCCGATGCCAAGAATACCTGCGGGTTACGCTGTCGTTTCCGGGGGCAAGCTCACCCGGGGACTCCTGCTGCGCCTGTCGACCGACCACTGGCTGGCCACCGCCTCCTCGCCCGGCACCGGCGAAAAGGTCGTCCCGTTGGCCCGGAGGCCGGCGCAATGGGAAAGGATCAGGAAGGCCGGCTGGGCGGGGCGGCTTTGCCGGGTCTACGGCCCGGTTACGCCCGAGACCGAGGGCCCCCGAACCTACCAGGTCACCCTCTCCAGGTCCCTGCTCCTGGGGCTCAGGGAGGGAGTGGAGGTCTACACGACCTCGGTACCTTTTCGCAAGGAGCGGATGGTTTCCCCTGCCGGGCGAATGGCGCAGTGGCGGCGCTTCAGGGAGGCGGGCCTGACCGGGAAAACGGGCGTGGTTCACGGTCCGGCCTGAGGGGGCCTTCGCCCCTGGCTTCTGGCCGAAACCGGCCGCTCCGAGCGCTCTATTCGTAAAGGGCGCGCAAGGCGCGCGGCACCCATTCGTCGGATTCGCGCATCTCCACGAGGCCGGCGATCAGACAGTCGATGGTCTTCTGGGTCTGCCGCTTGAACTCCGCGGCCGGACGCCGGCCTTCCGCCGGCGACAGGCGGGGGAGCGGCCGCCGCAGCTCCTCGCTCCGGGAGGCGCGGCGCCCCGACTCCTGCTGGACCAAGTCGACATAGCGGGCCCCCAGGTACTCAAACGCGAGGTTAAGCGCGAGGCAGACGGTCTTGGCGCGTGCGCGGTGGAGGGCACCGGGCGGAAGGGCCAGGAGGTCGCCGGGGGCCATCACCACGCGCTTGAGCCGGACGGAGCGGAAGGCGCTATTCGGCGCGAGCGATTCGTTGGGGGAGTTGCGCTCCGGAAAGCGGACGACCGGCTTTTCGCTGTACCACCACTCCTTCTCCCCGGCGAGGTGAAGGGTAGTGACCGCGCAGGCATCGTAGTGAAGGTCGAATCCGCTCCCCGGCGGGGAGGCG
>PMSP01000149.1 GCA_003168315.1 Opitutaceae bacterium | reverse complement strand
GGTCGTGCAGCCGTAGCCGACCGTCTGGAAGCCGAGAGTGTCCAGGAAGGGCTGCAGCTTCGTGCGCGTCAGGTAGTCGGTCACGACCCGGGAGCCGGGCGCCAGCGAGGACTTGACCGCGGGCCCGACCCGCAGCCCGCGCTCCACCGCCTTCTTGGCAAGGAGCCCGGCGGCCAGCATGACGGAGGGGTTCGACGTGTTGGTGCAGCTCGTGATGGCGGCAATGAGGACGCTTCCGTGGCCGATCCTCGTCGAGCCGTGGCCGTTCGTCGACACATCGGCGCCGGCCGACGCGAACTCCTCGGCCCTCTTCCCGAATCCGTTTTCAGTGACGGGCCTCGAGAAGGAGCTCACGAACTCCTCCTTCATCCTGGGGAGCTCGATCCTGTCCTGGGGCCGCTTCGGGCCCGCAACGCTCGGGACGACCGAGGCGAGGTCGAGGTCGAAATCCTGCGAGAAGTCGATGTCGCCCTTCTTCGGGATTCCCCAGAGCCCCTGGGCCCGGTAGTAGGCCTCGTACTCGGCCACCGCCGCGGGGTCGCGCCCCGTGGCGAGCAGGTAGCTCGTGCACTCGGAGTCTATCGGGAAGAAACCCATGGTCGCGCCGTACTCCGGCGCCATGTTGCCGATCGTCGCCCGGTCGACGACCGGGAGCGCCGAGGCGCCCGGCCCGTAGAACTCGACGAACTTGCCGACGACCTTCGCCTTCCTGAGGAGCTGCGTGACCGTGAGCGCGAGGTCGGTCGCCGTGACCCCCTCCCTGAGCGCGCCCGTCAGGTGGACGCCGACGACGTCCGGGGTCAGGAAATAGACGGGCTGGCCCAGCATCCCGGCCTCGGCCTCGATCCCGCCGACGCCCCAGCCGACGATCCCGAGGCCGTTGATCATCGTCGTGTGCGAGTCCGTCCCGACGAGCGTGTCCGGATAGAACACCCCGTCGGCGTCCTTCAGGAGGCCCTTCGCCAGGAACTCCAGGTTCACCTGGTGGACGATCCCGATCCCCGGGGGGACGACCTTGAACGTCTCGAAGGCCTGCATGCCCCACTTGAGGAACTGGTAGCGCTCGCGGTTGCGCGTGAACTCGACCTCGAGGTTCTGGGCGAGCGCCTCGGCGCTGCCCGAGAAGTCCACCTGGACGGAGTGGTCCACGACCAGGTCGACCGGCACGAGGGGCTCGATCATCTTCGGGCTCCTGCCCATCCGCGCGACGGCGGCCCGCATCGCGGCCAGGTCGACCAGGAGCGGGACCCCCGTGAAGTCCTGGAGCACGATCCTCGCGACGACGAAGGGGATCTCCTCGGTGCGCGCCGCCTTGGCCTGCCAGGACGCGAGCATCCGCACCGCGTGCTCGCTCACCCGCTTGCCGTCGCAGTTCCTCAGGAGGGACTCGAGGACGATCCGGATCGAGGTCGGCAGCCTGGAGACGTCCATGCCGGACTTCGCGAGGGCCGGGAGAGAGTGGAACCTGTGCTCCACGCCGTTCGCGGTGAAGCTCTGCAGGGTCTTGAAGGGATCGCGCGGCTGGCTCATAGGTGGGCGCCCGGGTTCACCTGGCGAGGGCGGCCTTGATGGCCGGAAAGTCGGGGAGGTCCTTCGGGGTCGCGGTCTGCTCGGCATACTTGACCACCCCGTCGGTCCCGACGACGAAGGCGGCCCGCGCGCTCGTGTCGCCGATCCCGGCAAGCCCGGGGAAGATGACGCCGTAGGCGGCGGCCACCTTCTTGTCGAGGTCGCTCAGCAGCTTCACGGTGATCTCGCTCTCCTTGGCCCAGGCGGCCTGGGCAAAGGGGCTGTCGACGCTGATGCCGTAGATCTCGGCGTCCAGCCCGGCGTAGTTGCCGAGGCCCCCGCTCACCCCGCACATCTCCTGCGTGCACGTGCCGGTGAACGCCAGCGGGAAGAAGAGGATCAACGTCGGCCGCTTGCCGAAGTTGTCGCTCAGCTTCACGTCCTTCAGGCCGTCGGCGGTCGCCATCTTGAGCGTGAAGTCCGGGGCCTTGGAGCCGATGGCGATTGGCATGGTCGTGGATGGGTTTGCGTGTGGACCCCGGGGCATGGATCGCGCCCCTCCGGTGACAGCGCGAAGGAAGCCACACCTTGGGCCCGGGCACCGCTCTCGGCAAATCGTTTTTTCCAAGGACCTCCTTGACAGTCACAAAATCCCTTGCCGCCGAGGCCCGGGGGGGGCTTTTTGGGGAGCCCCATGACGATCATCGACGAGCTGAAGTGGCGCGGCCTCCTGGCCGACTGCACGGACCTGGCCGCCCTGGGCAGGCGCCTCGGCGAGGGCCCGGCGACGCTGTACTGCGGCTTTGACCCGAGCGGGGACTCCCTCCACGTGGGCTCCCTCGTGGGCCAGCTCACCCTCAGGCGCTTCCAGCTGCGGGGGCACCGCCCGATAGCCCTCGCCGGGGGGGCGACGGGCATGATCGGCGACCCGTCGGGCAAGTCGGCCGAGCGCAACCTGCTCTCCCGTGAGCAGCTGGACCAGAACCTCTCCAGAATAAAGGTGCAGCTTTCCAGGATCCTCGACTTTGACTGCGGGGCGAACGCGGCCCTGATGGTTGACAACGCGTCCTGGACGGCCGGCCTCGGCTACCTCGACTTCCTGAGGGACGTGGGCAAGCATTTCTCAGTCAACATGATGGTTGCGAAGGACAGCGTGCGCTCCCGCATGGGGAACGAGGCCGGGATAAGCTACACCGAGTTCAGCTACATGCTCCTCCAGGCCCACGACTTCTACCATCTTCGAAGGACCCTCGACTGCGAGCTGCAGATCGGCGGCTCCGACCAGTGGGGCAACATCACGGCCGGGACCGACCTCATCCGCAAGAAGCTGGGTGTCGCCTCTTGGGGCCTCACCTTCCCGCTGATAACGAAGGCCGACGGGACGAAGTTCGGGAAGACCGAGGACGGCGCGGTCTGGCTCGACCCCAAGAGGACGAGCCCGTACAGGTTCTACCAGTTCTTCATCAATACCGAGGACAGCATGGTGCCGGACTACCTTAGGAAGTTCACGCTCCTTCCGCCTGCCGAGATCGAGGCCCTCGAGGCGAAGCACGGGGCCAACCCGGCGGCCCGGGAGGCCCACCGGGCGCTCGCCCGCGAGGTGACGACGATTGTCCACGGGCGGACCTCGTGCGATGACGCCGTCAAGGCGAGCGAGATCATGTTCGGCGGCGGCCTGGACGGCATAACCGAGTCGCTCTTCAGCGACGTCGCCGGGGAGATCCCCACGACGTCCCTCGACAAGTCGAGGCTGGGGGGAGCGGGCCTGCCGCTTGCCGACCTCCTGGTCCTGAGCGGCCTCTGCCCCTCCAAGGGGCAGGCGCGGAAGGACGTCGAGGGCGGCGGGATCTACCTGAACAATGTCCGCGTCGCCGAGGCGGCCCGCACCGTCTCCACGTCGGACCTCCTGTTCGGCCGGTACCTTCTCCTCCGCAAGGGCAAGCGAAGCTATTCCCTCCTCAAGGTCGAGCAGTCCTAGAAAAACATAGCCTCGCTGAGCGCGCTGTCCGGCGCGAGGAGGCCCACCGACACCGGCATGACCGTTCGTCCCCCCCCGAAGTCGGCGTCGAAGGTCGCGTGGGAGCCCGCCATGTCGGCGTTCCAGGAGAATGAGCGCTTGTCGTTGTAGGCGAAGGCGAGCGAGAACGCCCTGGGCGCGAGATCCCCCGACGGCGAGAGCTCGGCAGCGAAGCCCACGGCGCCGCAGGCGGCCATCCGGTCCTTGAGCCATGCGAGGAGGGCGCGCGCCTCGGCCGCCACTTCCGGCCCGTGGGCCAGCCGGATCCCCTTCAGCCCCCTCGCGAGGGATTCCCTGGGATAGCGGCTCAGGAACTGGCCTATCAACTGGCGGACCGGCAGGAGCCGCGCGTACGCCAGGTCGCGGACGTTCTCCGGGCGCGGCCAAGGGTAGCTGAGCGCGTCGACCGGCGCGGTGGCGCTGTCAATCAGGACCCGCCTGGCGGTGGTCAAGAGGAACCGGTAGTCGGCGATCTTGGCGGCGTCGCTGAAGCGGTGCGCCCAGTAGTAGAGCGGCAGGTCCGTCGAGAGGCATACCGAGACCTGACTCTCGAGGTTCGCGCGCGCCGAACGCGGGTAGCTCAGCATCACGAACTCGCAGCACCGGGTGTCGGCGGCCGACTTCCCGAGGGTGCACTCGCCGTACACCTTGGCCCTCATCTCCGTGACGCCGGTGTCGTCCGCCAGCGGGCAGAGGACGACCACCCGGCTCGGGTGGCGCCTCGAGAACCGGACCGCGGTCTCAAACTGGCGCACCGCGTCCTCGGCGTCGGTCCTGCGCCCGAGGTGGAGGACGAAGTTGACCTGGATCGCCTTCGCATGCTCGCTGCTCGGCGAGGGCTTGCCCGCGGAGCCCGTCTCCTCCCACATCTGCGAAAGCCCCTTGGATATCGCCCCGACGGGGGTCTCGATGCCGGGAAGCGCTTCGAATATGCCGGGCATGGACCGGGACGCGGCGCGCCTCAGGGCTGGCGCCAGACGTGGCCGCGCGACGTCAGGAGCTGGTCGCCGCCCTCGGGGCCCCAGGCGCCCGCCGAGTAGGATTCCACGCCCTTTCGCCCCTGCGACTGCCAGAAGTTGAGAACCGGCGTGTAGAGGGCCCAGGATGTCTCTGCCTCGTCGCCGCGGATGAAGAGCGTGCCGTCCCCGATCATGGCGTCCAGGACCAGCCTCTCGTAGGCCTCGGGCGTGTTCGAGCCGAACGTGGTCGCGTAGCGGAAGCTCATCTTCACGGGCTGCGTCCGGGTGTCGAGGCCCGGGACCTTCGCGTTCAGTATCAGGCTCAGGCCCTCGTCGGGCTGTATCTGGAACGAGAGCGTGTTGGCGGCGAGGTTGAACCCCTCCTTCTGGGGGAAGATCGTCCCCGGCGGGCGCTTGAACTGGATCGCGATCTCCGAGACCCGGCGCGGGAGGCGCTTTCCGGAGCGCAGGTAGAACGGGACCCCCTGCCAGCGCCAGTTGTTGATCGAGAGCCTGAGCGCGGCGTAGGTCTCCGTCGAGGAGTTGGGGGCAATGCCCTTCTCCTCGAGGTATCCCGGAACCTTCTTGCCGCCGATCATCCCGGCCGCGTACTGGGCGCGCGCCATGTCGGGGTCCGGCCCGAGCGCGACGGGCTCGATCGCCTTCAGGAGCTTGACCTTCTCGTCCCGGAGGGCCTCCGCCTCGAACGAGCCGGGCGGCTCCATCGCCGTCAGCGCGAGCAGCTGCGTCGTGTGGTTCTGGATCATGTCGCGCAGGCAGCCGCTCTGCTCGTAGTAGCCCGCCCGCGTCCCCACCCCCTGGTCCTCGGCCACCGTGATCTGGACGCTGTCGATGTAGTTGCGGTTCCAGATCGGCTCGAAGATCGAGTTGGCGAATCGCTGGACGAGCAGGTCCTGCACCGTCTCCTTGCCGAGGTAGTGATCAATCCGATACACCTGGTTCTCCTGGAACACCGAGCGGAGCTCGGCGTTCAGGGCCTTGGCGGAGTCGAGGTCCTTCCCGAACGGCTTCTCGATGATCACCTTCGAGTGGTGCGGCTTGCCCAGGTACCTTCCCCCGAGGCCGCTCGCCCCGAGGTTCTGGATGATCGGGAAGAAGACCGACGGCGGGGTCGAGATGTAGAAGAGCGACTGCACCTCGCTGCCAACGCCCTTCTCGATGTCCTTGATGTGCGCGGCAAGCCTGTCAAAGCCGGCCTTCTCGTCATATCCGCCGGACACGTAAGTCGTGTTCGCCGCGACGCGTTTCCAGACCTCGGGGTCCATCTCGCGGCGGGAGAATTCCTTGACCGCCGCCGCCGCGATGCCCCGGAATTCCTCGTCCGGGATCGGCTTGCGCCCGTAGCCCACCAGGTGGAAGTCGGCGGGCAGCAGGTTGTCGAAGCTCAGGTTGTAGATTGCCGGGATCAGCTTGCGCGCAGTCAGGTCGCCCGAGGCGCCGAATATTACGACCACGGTCGGCGGGGCGCCGCGGTGCTTGCTTAGTCCCTGCAAGAACGGGTGTCTTTCTGTGTCGGCCATGGGAGCGCCTGACCTTTTTGACTAGAGCGGAGCTATGCAAGGGAAATGCGGGCGCCGGACGAAACTCGGAGCCGTTTCTCGTTGCGGGCCGGCTCCCGCGATGGCAATGCCATCATCCATAACGAGTATGGCAGCCCCCTCCATCGCGAGCGCCCTCAGGCGCTCCCTGCTGATCAAGATCATATCCAAACCTGCGCCCAGCAAGGAGGACGTAGCCTCGGTGATCGAGCTCACGGCCTCGAAGGTGGTCGAGGTCCTCCAGGCCCAGTCAATGACCCTTTACTTGGTCGAGGGCAACGACATCGCCTTCAAGCAGATCTACTACTCGCCCACCCTCTGGAGCGACGACAAGAAGAAGGAGGGCAGGTTCAAGGAGATGGAAGCGAGGCTCCTCCAGCTGAAGATACCCCTTGGCACGGGCATCGTCGGCAAGGTGATCAGGACGGGGGAGCCCGTCTTCTTCAGGAACACGGAGAGCCAGGCGCCCATGATGACGTCCATGGCGACGACGACCGGATTCGACGTGCGCTCGATGCTCACGGTCCCCCTCAAGACCTCGATCACCATCGGGGCCATCCAGACCCTCAACAAGGAGTACACGGCGGGCACGAACGGGGAGTTCACGGATGAGGACCTGAAGCTACTGTCGGAGGTGGCCGAGTACTCCTCCGCCCTGATCCACAGGATGGTCGACCCGAAGTTCCAGGTCGGGCCGGAGGACACGGCGCGCTTCGTCTCGAGGCTGACCGACCTGCCGCTGGTCAGCAAGGCCGAGGAGCTCGAGATCGACGAGAAGCTGGTCGAGGTGACGGGCGACGCTGTGATCAGGCGCGAGGGCATCTTCCCGTACAAGAGGCTGGCCTCCGGCTCGGTTGCCATCGTCACGACGAACCCCCTCGACTATTCGAAGAGGGAGGCGTTCACGCAGTCCACCGAGCTCAGCATCGACGAGGTCCGCGTCGTCTCCGCCACGCTCTTCGATGCCCTGGTGACCAAGTTCTTCAAGGGATCGAAGGCGCCCACCGGCCCGGACGACGTGGACATCGGCTCGGTCACCAAGGCGATCAGCGACGCCTACGAGCTGGACGCCGAGGGCGGCGAGCACAGGGCCGCGGACCTGGAGAGCGAGGACTCCGCGCCCATCATCCAGCTCGCGAACCGCATCGTCGAGGACGCCTACATCTCGGGCGCTTCCGACATCCACATCGAGCCCATGGAAAAGGATCTCCTCGTCCGGTACCGGATCGACGGCCTCTGCCAGGAGAAGCTCAGGCTCCCGAAGCAGGTCGCCAATTCGCTCGTCACGCGCCTGAAGATCATGTGCAACCTCGACATATCCGAGAGGCGGCTCCCGCAGGACGGGCGCATTGTCTTCAAGAAATTCACGAAGAAGAACATCGACATCGACCTGCGCGTCGCGACCGGGCCGATGAACTTCGGCGAGAAGGTCGTCATGCGCATCCTGGACAAGCAGAAGTCCACCCTGCCGCTGACGGCCCTGGGATTCTCCGAGGAGAACCTCGCCAGGTACCGCGAGTGCATCCGCCAGCCCTATGGGATGATCCTGCACTGCGGGCCGACCGGCTCCGGCAAGTCGATGACGCTCTACTCGGCCCTCGCCGAGGTGAACACCCCCGACGTCAACATCCAGACTGCCGAGGACCCCATAGAGTACACGCTTCCCGGCCTGAACCAGATGCAGATGAACCGGCAGATCGGCCTCACGTTCGCCAAGGCGCTCAGGTGCTACCTGCGCATGGACCCCGACGTGATCCTGGTGGGCGAGATCCGGGACGAGGAGACGGCCGGGATCGCCTCGGAGGCGGCCCTCACCGGCCACCTCCTCGTCTCGACCCTCCACACGAACGACGCGCCGTCGACCATCACGCGGCTGTCGGAGATGGGGATCGAGCCCTTCAACATCTCGGCGTCGCTCGTCTGCGTCTGCGCCCAGCGCCTCCTGCGCCGCGTGTGCAAGAACTGCAAGATCCCGTACGAGCCGGAGGGCCGCGAGAAGCAGATCATCGAGAAGGCGCTCGGATGGACCGGGCAGATCTTCAAGGCGAACGCCCAGGGCTGCCCGGTCTGCAACGGCCAGGGCTACAAGGGCCGCGTGGGCATCCACGAGCTCATGGTCAACTGCGAGGAGCTGACGGAGGCCATCAACCGGGAGGTCGAGGTCGCCCAGCTCAAGCGGATCGCGATGAAGTCGGGGATGAAGACCCTCCACCAGGACTCGATGCTGAAGGTGAAGACGGGGCTCACGACGGTGGAGGAGGCCCTCGCCAATGTTCCTCCCGACCTGATCCTCTGATCCGGCGCGGCGCCCCCGATGCCCCCCGCCGTCCTTCCCCACCGGATCGCCGTCCTCGTCTTCCTCGAGAACGCGGCGGGCGAGCACCTCCTGCTTCTTCGCGCGAAGCCGCCCAACCTCGGCGCCTGGAGCCCGATCGGGGGCAAGCTCGAGATGGCGACCGGCGAGTCGCCCTTCGAGTGCGCGGTCCGGGAGACCCGGGAGGAGACCGGGTTCGAGATCGGGGCCCCCGACCTCCACCTCTTCTCCGTCATCGCGGAGAAGGCCTACGAGGGCCAGTCGCACTGGCTCATGTTCCTCTTCAGGTGCCGCAGGCCCCTCCCCGGCCTTCCCCCAGACATATCCGAGGGGCGCTTCGGGTTTTTCAGCCGGAGGGCCGTCGACGCGCTGCCGATCCCGGAGACGGACCGCGCGGCGCTCTGGCCCACCTACGACCAGCACCGCGGCCGGTTTGTCGCCCTGAAGGCCGACTGCCGCCCCGGAAGGCCCGTTCGGGTCGAGGTCGAGGAGATCACGCCGCCGCCCGCCTGAAAAAACCACGCTTGATTTCCAAGCGGTCAGGCCGGAAACTGATCCTTTCCACTCATCGTGAGCAAGAAATCCAGCGCCACCGCCGAAGCACGAAGCGAACCAGGTACCGGCAACCCGGACCTCTCGGGTGCCCCTGTCAACGCCTCCCTGTCGGTTGAGCAGAAGGTGGGCCTCTACCGCCTGATGGTGCGGATCCGCCGGTTCGAGGAGCGGAGCCTTCGGGCCTACCAGGCGAAGAAGATCGGCGGGTTCCTTCACCTCTACATCGGCCAGGAGGCGGTGGCCGTCGGCTGCTGCTCCCTGATGGGCAAGGATGACCATGTCATCACGGCCTACCGGGACCATGGGCATGCGATCGCGGTCGGGATGGAGATGAACCCCCTCATGGCGGAGCTCTACGGCAAGGCGACCGGATGCTCCAAGGGCAAGGGCGGCTCGATGCACTTCTTCGACCCGTCGCGCAACTACTGGGGCGGCCACGGCGTCGTCGGGGGCCAGGTGCCGCTCGGGGTCGGCCTCGCCTACGGGCTCAAGTACAAGGGGCTGAAGGGCGCCTGCATGACCTTCATGGGGGACGGCGCCGTGAACCAGGGTTCGGTCCACGAATCGTACAACCTCGCGGCCCTCTGGAACCTTCCCGTCATCTTCGTCATCGAGAACAACGGCTACTCCATGGGGACGAGCCAGGCGCGCTCCTCCGCGGGTGAGCTGGCGAGGCGCGCCGAGGCCTACGGGATGGCCTGGGGGGTCTGCGACGGCCACGACCTCTTCGAGGTCCGCGCCTTCATGGCCCCCTTCCTCGAGGAGGCGCGCTCCAAGTGCAAGCCGGCCGTGGTCGAGATCCGCACCTACCGCTACCGGGGGCATTCCGTGGCCGACCCGGACAACACCTACAGGGCCAAGGCCGAGATCGAGGAGTACAGGAAGACCAAGGACCCGATCCAGGTCCTCCAGAACACGCTCCTCGCCGAGAAGGTCCTGGACGAGGCTACAATCGAGAAGATAGACACGGCGGCCCGCGCGGAAGCCGACGTCTCCGCCGACTTCTCGGAGGCGAGCCCCTTCCCGACCGTCGCGGACCTCCAGAAGGACGTCTACTGGGAGGTCGACAACCCCTCCGAGCGCAAGTCGCAGGGCCGGCTCTTCTTCAACTGATCGATGCCACTCATCCAATACCGCGAGGCCATCCGTCAGGCCATGGCCGAGGAGCTCACCCGGGACCCCAACGTGGTCATCCTGGGCGAGGAGGTCGCGCAGTTCCACGGCGCCTACAAGGTCACCGAGGGCCTGCTCGAGAAATTCGGGCCGAAGCGGATCGTGGACACGCCGATCAGCGAGGCCGGATTCATCGGGATGGGGATCGGGGCCTCGATGCTCGGCGTGCGGCCGGTGATCGAGCTCATGTTCTGGTCCTTCTACTCCGTCGCCTTCGACCAGATACTGAACAACGCGGCCAATGTCCGCTACATGTCCGGGGGCCAGATCAACTGCCCGATTGTCATCCGCGGGCCGGCCAACGGCGGGACAAACGTGGGCGCCACGCACTCCCACACGCCCGAGAACGTGCTGGCAAACCACCCGGGCGTTAAGGTCGTCGTGCCGTCGACGCCCTACGACGCGAAGGGCCTCCTCAAGTCGGCGATCCGCGACAACGACCCCGTCATGTTCCTCGAGAACACGATCCTCTACGGGGACAAGGGCGAGGTCCCGGCGGACGACTACCTGATACCCCTCGGGAAGGCCGACATCAAGCGCGAGGGAACGGACCTGACGATCGTCACCTACGGCAGGCCCGTCATCCAGTCGCTCGCGGCCGCCCACCTCCTCCAGCAGGAGCACAACATCTCGGTCGAGATCGTGGACCTGCGCTCCATCCGCCCGCTCGACATGGACACGGTCCTCGCCTCGGTCCGCAAGACCCACCGCGTCCTCGTCGTCGAGGAGCAGAAGCCGTTCTGCGGGGTCGGGGCCCAGCTCGCCTACATGATCCAGAGCGAGGCGTTCGACGAGCTGGACGCGCCGATCGCCCGGCTGTCGACCATAGACTCGCCCTCGATCTACAGCCCGCCGGTCGAGGCCGAGCAGCTCCCCAATCCCCAGCGCATCCTCAAGGCCGTCATCGAGGCCCTGGACTGAGCGTCCGCCCTTCCCCCATGGCCCAGATCATCGAGATGCCGAAGCTGAGCGACACCATGACGGTGGGGACGCTCATAAAGTGGCTCAAGAAGGAGGGCGACCCGGTGAAGACCGGGGACGTGCTCGCGGAGGTCGAGACGGACAAGGCCACGATGGAGCTCGAGAGCTTCTTCGACGGCACGCTGGTCTCCATATTCGTGAAGGAGGGCTCCCAGGTTCCGCTCGGCGCGGCGCTGTGCGCCGTCGGAAAGCCGGGAGAAAAGGTCGAGGCTCCCGCCGCCGAGGCGCCGGCGGCGCCCGCGCCGCCCCCCAAGGCGGATACGCCGGCCCAGGCGGAGGCCGAACCTGCCCCTGCGCCCGCGCCGGCACCGGAGGCGAAGCCGGCGGCGGCCAAGGCCCCGGCCCCCGTTGCGTCCGCCGCTCCGGACGGCGGGCGGATCAAGATTTCCCCCCTCGCGCGCAAGCTGGCCGCCGAGAAGGGCGTCAATCCCGCCGGCATAGCCGGGAGCGGCCCGGGTGGGCGCATCGTCCGGGCCGACATTCTCTCCGCGCCGTCCGGCGGCGGCGCCAAGGCGGCCCCGTCGGGCTACTCGGGGGGCGCGCCCGGCTCCGCGAAGGGTCCCGTCCAGGAGGACAAGGTGGTGCAGGTATCGAACATGCGGGCGACGATCGCCCGGCGCCTCCTCGAGTCCAAGACCCAGATCCCGCACTTCTACCTGGACATCGAGGTCGACGCCGGCCCGCTCCTTGAGATGCGCTCCCAGCTCAATGCCGCCCTCGAGAAGGAGGGGGTCAAGCTGTCGGTGAACGACTTTGTACTCAAGGCCTCGGCCGAGGCGCTCCGGCGGGTCCCGGCCGTGAACTGCTCCTGGGAGGGCTCGGCGGTCCGGTATCACCCGGCGGCGCACGTCTCGTTCGCCGTGGCGATTGACGACGGCCTGATCACGCCCGTGATCCGCGACGCCCACCTGAAGACGATCTTCGCGATCAGCACCGAGGCGAAGTCCCTCGGCAAGAGGGCCAAGGAGAAGAAGCTCGCCCCCGCGGAGTTCACCGGCGGAACGTTCTGCGTCTCCAATCTCGGGATGATGGGCATTGACCGGTTCTGCGCGATCATCAACCCGCCGAACGCGGCCATCCTGGCCGTCGGGACGACGGTCAAGAAGCCGGTCGTGAAGGACGACCAGATCGTCATCGGGCAACGGATGTCGCTCACCCTCTCGGCCGACCACCGTGTCGTCGACGGGGCGGTCGGGGCCACTTACCTCGCCGCCCTACGTGATCTCCTTGAGAAGCCGGCCCTGCTGCTAATTTAGATCCGAGGGAGCGGCCCAGCATTCCAATCGAATTGCCATTCCCGAGCCGACGGGGAGCATCGGGAGCGTGATCTCAGCCCCAGATCTGCGCAGGTGCGCCGCGGCGTTCCTGCTGTTTGCCTGCATGGCGGCCACCCTCGGCGCCCAGCATGTCCTGATGGCCGAGGATGGCGGGAAGATGTCCATGGTCTGCGCGGCTGACGGACTGCGCCCCTGCGTGCAGAGGAACGGCAAGGTCGTTGAAATCAATACCAAGGGCTACGTCCTCCAGGACGTGCCCGAGTACCTTCCCGTGTTCGTCACGGTGCGGGACATCGCGTCACGGACGACCTCCGAGCAGTTCAACAACGCAGGGCAGGCCAACAATAACTTCTACTTTAACGCCACCGTCGAGAGTAGCTATCCCCTCTCGGGCGTCTTCCTCGTCCTCGACCTGCAGACCGAATCCAACGGGAGGATCATCTTCCTCAGCGAGGTCGGGACGCTCGAGCCGAACCTGAGCCGGCCGATCTCGGTTTATGTGCCGATGGCCGCGCCGCTCGGTTCCGGCCAGTACCAGCTTCACCTGTTTTCCGGCGGGGCCGAGGTGTTCCAGAGCACTATCCCGTTCTGGTCGCGCGAGCAGACCCTGAACAAGATGGTCGCCCGGCGGATCAAGGATGTCCATGCCGCCCCGCCGAAGTTATTCGTCGGCACCCCTCCCGAATACCCCGCGGCGCTCAGGAAGTCCGGGGCCAAGGGAATGGCTGTCATTTCCGTCCGGATTGGCGCGAACGGGGACGTGTTCGACCCGGTGGTGAAGAGCGCCACCGACCCCGCCTTCGGCGAGGCGGCGCTGACGGCCATACGCGACTGGCGTTTTCTCCCCAAGGTGAAGGATGACCTCCCGGTCGAGACGAAGGCGGACGTTCCGTTCATCTTTTCGCCGCCCGGCGCGGGCGGCGCCCATTCCTGACCCGCGCAGGCGTCCCCGGCCGGCTCAGGACTCCGCCCGCCGCCGCGCGTCGGCCTCGATCAGCGCCTTCAGCCGCCTCAGCTCGGCGCGGACGCCCTCCTTGACGGCGGGTAGATCCCCCGCGTTCCTCACCTTGTCGGACGCGAAGAGGTAGAACTTCATCTTGGGCTCGGTCCCGCTGCCCCTGGCGGCGAACCGGTACCCGTTCGAGAGCGTCACCACGTAGAGGTCCTGCTTGGGTATCTCGTCCCCGTCGGCATCGAGGATCCTCTCCCGGCCAAAATCCCGGAATCCCGTGACGCGGACGTCCCCAAACGCGGTGGGCTTCGACCCGCGGTAGGTGTCCAGGATGCGCTTGATCTTCGCGTTCCCGCTCGCGCCCTCGTAATAGATGTTGATCGTGTCCTCGAGGTAGAAGCCGTACTTCATGTAGAGCCGGTCCAGGTACTCGGGGACCGTCATCCCCTGGCCCGCGACCCACGCGCAGAGCTCCGAGAACATGAGGCAGGCCGCGTTGCCGTCCTTGTCCCGGACATAGTCGTTCGGCAGGTACCCGTAGCTCTCCTCGGTCCCGAAGATGAAGAACGTGCTGTGCTTGAGGAGCAGGAGGGCCCTGTCGGCAAATGGCGTCCTGTCGTAGTCCCAGCCCGCGCCCATGGCGGCCTTGAGCCGCTCCTCGTACACGCCTATCTTCGCCGCGATCCACTTGAAGCCCGTCAGCGTGTCGATCACCTTGACGCCGTGGGCGGACCCGATCGCGTTCTGGAGCTCAGTCGTGACGAACGTCTTTATGATGCAGGCGTTAGGGGAGCCCTCATTCGGGATCCAGCCGAGCTCCTTGTACTTGAGGAGGCGGTATTCCGCGATCATGGAGCCGATCTGGTTGCCGGTCAGGAGCTCCATCGCCCCCGAGCGGCCGCGCACGGCGACCCCCATGCGGTCGCAGTCGGGGTCCGTCGCCAAGACGACGTCGCAGCCCCTCTCGTTCGCCGTGGCCACGGCCATCGAGAGCGCCTCGGCGTTCTCCGGGTTCGGAGACTTGACCGTCGGGAACCGCGGGTCGAACGCCAGCTGCTCCTTCACCTGGATGACGCTGCAGCCCGCATGGATCAGGAGCGGCACGGAATGGATGGCGCCCGTCCCGTGGATGTTCGTGAAGACGACCCTCAGCTTGGCGGAGCTCAGCATGGCCTGGTCCACGACGGCGGAGGAGGCGACGTCCAGGTAGGCGTCGTCCACCTCGCGGCCGAGGGTCGCCACGCGCGACATGTCCTTCAGCAGGAAGTCCGAGACGGCGCCCAGCGGCACGGAAGCCACCTTGGCCACGATTCCCCTGTCGTGCGGCGGGACCACCTGTCCCCCGTCCACAAAGTACGCCTTGAATCCGTTGTCGTGGGGGGGATTGTGGCTCGCCGTGATCAT
>PMSP01000085.1 GCA_003168315.1 Opitutaceae bacterium | reverse complement strand
CTCCGATCACCCGCGCCAAGGCGGCCTTCGTCTCGTATTCCAAGGAGACGGGGACGGACTACTATATATATGTGGACGGGCCGGACCCCGCCCGGGTCAAGGGGACCTGCCCCGGCATCCTCCTAATGGACGGGGACTATTTCTTCGATGCGGCCGCCAAGGCGAGCCGCTCGCTGGCCGAGGCCGGCCGGATCCCGCCGGCCTACGTGATCGGCGTCGGCTACGGCGTGGGATTCGGCAAACCCGGCAACTTCCGCGGGCGCGATTACACGCCCACGGCCTCGGCCGACGAGCCGACGAGCCGACGAGCGGCGGGGCGGACCGGTTCCTGGACTACCTGACGGCCACGCTCTGGCCCGAGCTCGCCAGGCGCTACCCGCTGCGCGCGAAGGGCCACGCGATCGCGGGACACTCGCTCGGCTCGCTCCTCGTCCTCCACGCCCTCTTCCAGGCGCGCCCCTTCTTCGACCTGGCGCTCGCCAGCGCACCGTCCATCTGGTGGGACAACAGGAGCATTCTCGGCCTCATCTCGAAGCTGCGCGCCCGGCATGCGTCGCTTGAGGGCGGCCTCTACCTGGGGGTCGGCGAGGACGATTCGCCCTCCATGTCCTCGGACCTGGGCCTCCTGGAGAAACAGCTCAAGGACCGGCCATTCAAGGGCCTGCGCGTCGTCTCGGAGGTGTTTCCCGCGCGCGACCACTATGACGTCCTTCCCTTCACTATCGGCGCGGGACTTGCCTCCCTGCTCGGATAGGCGTTCCTTGCACCCATGCGCAACCTAAACCCCTCGCGCGCCGGCTTGGCCGCCGTCGCCATCCTCGCCCTGGCCGCAAGGACGGCCGCCGCCGNNTCATGGACTCGGACTACACGCCCGCGTTCGAGCGGGGCATGGCCGACCAGCTGAAGGAGGATGACGCGATCGCCTCCAACCCGGACAAGCCCACGTTCGACAACACGATCGTGGCCATGGAGCGCTCCGGCAGGATCCTCGCGCGGGTTTCCTCGGTGTTCTTCAACCTCAAGGATGCCAACGGCGACGCCGAGATGCGGAAGATCGACACCGCCATGGCCCCGAGGCTGTCGGCCCACAATGACGCGATCTACCTGAACGCCGCGCTGTTCGCCCGCGTGCAGGCGGTCTTTGACCAGCGCTCGACGCTTTCCCTGGACCCGGAGTCGCTCCGCCTGCTCGAGAGGTACCACCGGGACTTCGTGCGCGCCGGCGCGCGACTCTCCGACGCCGACAAGGCGCGCCTGCGGGACCTGAACGCACAGATCGCGAGCCTCGAGTCCACGTTCAGGCAGAACGTCCTGGCCGAGAAGAACGCCTCCTCGATCGTCGTCCATGACCGCGCCGAGCTGGCGGGCCTCTCCGATTCCGAGATAGCGTCGCTCCAGCAGGCGGCGGTGGAGGAAAAGAAGCCGGGCGAGTACGTGATCCGGATCGTGAACACGACGGGCCAGGCCGCCCTCGCTTCGCTCGAGAACAGGGCCCTTCGCGAGCGCATCATGGAGACGTCCCTCGGCCGCGGCAGCAGCGGCGGCCCATTCGACAACCAGGCCACCGTCGTCCAGCTGGCCAGGAAGCGGGCCGAGCGCGCCACGCTCCTCGGGTATGAGAGCCACGCGGCCTACCAGGTCGAGATCGGGACCGCCCGCACCGTCGCGGCGGTCGACGAGCTCCTCGGCAAGCTCGTCCCGCCCTCCGTCGCCAAGGCCAAGCGCGAGGCCGCCGACATGCAGGCCGTCATCGACCAGGAGCATGGCGGGTTCCAGCTCGCCTCCTGGGACTGGGATTTCTACTCGGAAAAGGTGCGGACGGCCCGGTACTCGTTCGACGAGTCGCAGCTGAAGCCCTACTTCGAGCTCAACCGGGTGCTGGTGGACGGCGTCTTCTTCGCCGCGCACCAGCTCTACGGCATCACCTTCAAGGAGCGCCACGACCTCCCGGTCTACCAGCCCGACGTGCGCGTCTTCGAGGTCTACGACAAGGATGGAAGCCCGCTCGCGATCCTCCTTGAGGACTTCTACGCGCGCCCCTCGAAGATCGGCGGGGCGTGGATGAACGAGTACGTCTCCCAGTCCGGCCTCTTCGGCGACAGCCCCGTCGTCGGGAACCACCACAACATCCCGAAGCCGGCCCCCGGCGAGCCCACCCTCCTGACATTTGACGAGGTGACGACCCTCTTCCACGAGTTCGGCCACGGCCTCCACGGCATGTTCTCGCACGTGAAGTATCCCCTCTTCGCCGGCACCAACGTGGCCCGCGATTTCGTCGAGTATCCCTCGCAGGTGAACGAGATGTGGGCCGCCTGGCCCGAGGTGGTCAGGAACTACGCAAAGAACTACAAGACGGGCGAGCCCATGCCGATCGATCTCCTGAACAAGATGCTCGCGACCCGGAAGTTCAACCAGGGGTTCGCCACGACCGAGTACCTGAAGGCGGTGCTCGAGGACCAAGCCTGGCACACCCTCAAGGCCGACCAGGTTCCCTCCGACGTGGCGGCGTTCGAGACCGCCACCTTCAAGAAGAACGGAGCGGACTTCGCGCCGGTGCCCCCCCGCTACAGGAGCACCTACTTCTCGCACGTCTTCGCCTCCGACGAATATTCGGCCGGCTACTTCTCGTACATCTGGGCGGACGTCCTGGTCGCCGACAGCATCGAGTGGTTCGCGAACCACGGCGGCCTCACCCGCGCCAACGGAGACCACTTCCGGGCGACGGTCCTCTCGAACGGGGGAAGCATCGAGGCCATGACCCTGTTCGGCGAGTTCACCGGGGGCGGCCCGGAGATCGGCCCGCTGCTCAGGCACCGGGGCCTCGACGAATCCGGGAATTGACCGTCGGCCCCGGGGGCGGGTACGGTGTCACCCCCATGCCCGATCCCGCGCCGCCAGAAGTCTCGATGGAAACGCTCGTTGCGCTGTGCAAGCGCCGCGGGTTCATCTTTCAGTCGTCCGAGATCTATGGGGGCATCAACGGCTTCTTCGACTACGGCCCGCTGGGCGCCGAGCTGAAGAAGAACATCCGCGACTGCTGGTGGGATGACATGGTCCGCCGGAGGGACGACATAGTCGGGATCGAGACCTCCATCATCATGCACCCGAAGGTGTGGGAGGCCTCGGGCCATGTTGCCGGCTTCACGGACCCCCTGGTCGACTGCAAGGCGTCCAAGCAGCGCTACCGGGCGGACCAGCTCTTCTTCGCGGCGGTCGTCGTCGACGGCAAGGCGGTGGGGTACGTGAGCGCGCTCGAGAGCGAGCGGACGACCGAGTCGCTCCAGGAGGCGGCCGAGTCCCTCAAGCGCAAGCGGGCCATCCAGGGCAAGCTCGAGGCCGTCCAGCCCCGCGACATGACCGAGGCCAGGCCCGAGGAGATCGCCCTCATCCCCTCCCCCGCGACGGGCGAGCCCGGGAGCCTGACGCCGCCCCGCTCGTTCAACATGATGTTCCAGACGAACGTGGGCGCCATGACGGACGCCTCCTCGGTCGCGTACCTGCGGCCCGAGACCGCCCAGGGGATGTTCGCAGACTTCAAATCCGTCGTCGACACGGGCCGCGTGAAGCTGCCTTTCGGCATCGCCCAGATCGGGAAGTCGTTCCGAAACGAGATCACGCCCCGCAACTTCATCTTCCGCTCGCGCGAGTTCGAGCAGATGGAGATGGAGTACTTCATCCATGATGACGCGGACTGGGCCAAGTGCCACCGCGAGTGGATCAACTGGTGCACGGACTGGCTCCTGTCGATCGGCCTCCCCTCCTCCCACCTCTCCGAGTTCAACCACCCGAAGGAGAAGCTCGCGTTCTACTCCAGGGGGACGACTGACATCATGTTCCGGTTCCCGTTCGGCGTGCAGGAGCTCTGGGGCATCGCCGCGCGCGGCGACTACGACCTGAAGCAGCACGAGAAGTTCAGCGGCGTCCCGCAGGCCCTCTTCGACGAGGCGACGAAGAGGAAGTTCATCCCCCACGTCATCGAGCCGGCGGTCGGCGTCGACCGGATATTCCTCGCGGTCCTGTGCGCAGGGTACGCCGAGGAGGACGTGAAGGACGACAAGGGGAACGTTGAGAAGCGCACCGTGCTTCGCCTGAGCCCGAGGATAGCCCCCGTGAAGGTGGCCGTCTTCCCGCTCCTCAAGAACAAGCCCGAGCTCGTCGCCCGCGCGCAGGCGCTGCACAAGAAGCTGCAGAGGAAATACGCCGTCTTCTACGACGAGTCCGGCGCGATCGGCCGCAGGTACCGCCGCCAGGACGAGATAGGGACGCCCTGGTGCGTCACGATAGACTTCGACACGGTCGAGAAGGACGGGACGTTCACGCTGCGCGAGCGCGATTCGATGCAGCAGAGGCGCATTGGCGAGGCCGAGCTCTTCGCGCTCCTGGACGAGAAGGTCTACTGAGCCCCCCGGCCGCCATGGACGCCTTCCAACGCGCCCGGGAGCTGATCGACGCGGCCCACTCCGCGGACCCGGCGAAGTCCGCGGATGGGCGCCCCGCCGAGCTCGCGTACGCGGACCACATGGAGGGCTGGGTGGCGCGGATCGTCCCCGGCGCGGACCCCGTCCTGCGCCTGGCGGCGCGGTGCCAGCACCTCGAGCGCTGGTCAGTCCCGAGGGGTTCCTTCCCCAAGGACAAGCCCGGGTATCTTTCCTGGCGCCGTTCCCTGTACGTGAAGCAGTCGGAGCGGGCCCGCCAGCTGCTGCTTGATGCCGGGGTTTCCGCCGACCGGGCCGCGGACGCCGCGACGTGGGTCTCAAAGACCGGGCTAAGGACGAACCCGGGCACCCAGGCCCTGGAGGACGCGGCGGTCCTCGTCTTCCTAGAGAGCGAGATCCAGGCGTTCGCCGCGCAGCACTCGGACTACCCTCGCGAGAAGTTCGTCGACATCCTCAGGAAGACGTGGCGAAAGATGAGCCAACGGGCCCAGGAGCTCGCGCTCGGGCTGGAGCTTCCGCCGGCCGTCGCGGCCCTGGTGCGCGAGGCGACGGGCAAATAGTCATTCACAGCGGGGGTAGGCCCCAATCGCAAAGCGGCCTATATTGATAAACGATAAATAATCCTTGACGCATCTTGTTTTGTATTTATTGATAAACAATAAATCTAATTATGAAAACTGCGCCCTATCGGTCACGCCTGCCTCTCATAAAGTTTCTACGCCTTCTTTGCGCGATAGGAGAGGTCGCGACGGCCGTCGGCCTCGTGTTCGTGGTCGCCTTGATCCCGCTCTCCGAAGCGAAGGTAGCCGCTGGGCGGGAGAGCGTCGCCATCTATGTGCCCAGTGGCATCTTTCATCTGGTCTTCAATGTGCGGTTCGGCGGCTCTTCGGATTCGTTTCAGGGGTACAATGCCATGCCTGCTGGTCCCGGCAGCATGAGCTTCGGGCCCGTCCGCCTGCGCGCGCCCAAGGATGAGAGCCCCCAGGACATCTCGTTCCGCGACATGGAGGGCTCCGTTTCCATCCTGAAGCCCGATGATGCGGCAAAGGCGCTTGCGTTCCTCAAATGGCCCTTCGTTTCAACCCTGCTGTTCACGAGCGCCGTAACCGTGACGCTCCTCGAGTTGTTTCGCAGAATGCTAAGAAGCGTCGAGGAACGCGAGGTGTTCACCGACGCGAACATTCGAAACCTGTATAAGATCGGAATCCTGCTGATTTTCTCGGGCATCGTCAGACTGCTGCTTGCGGGCTGGCTCGTAAGCCGGATGGTTGCATTCGTGACGCTGCATTTCGCGACGCAGGGGATGGCATTGGAGTCCTCGTCGGGGGGGAACCTATCAGCCGTTCTGCCCGGGTTGATGATCATAGCGCTGGCGGAAGTCTTCCGCCACGGCTTGGCCCTGAAGGAAGACAGCCAGCTGACCATCTGAGCGCCGCACGCCCATGCCCATCCAAGTCAATCTGGACCAAGTCATGCTAGATCGGAAGGTGAGCCTCACGGAGCTGGCCGCGCGCGTGGATCTCACCCTCGCGAATCTTTCGATTCTCAAGACCAACAAGGCGCGGGCGATTCGCTTTAGCACGCTGGAGGCGTTATGCCGGGAACTGAAATGTCAGCCCGGCGACCTGCTGCGTCATGTGAGTGATGGCCCTTGACCGGGGGGCCGAGGCGGATGATCGCTACCTCTTGACAACCCTCATTTCCCTTCTGAGGTACTCGATCAGGCGGCCCTTG
>PMSP01000298.1 GCA_003168315.1 Opitutaceae bacterium | reverse complement strand
GTTCGGAGGCCTTGTCGACCTGGGAGGGGGAGAAGACGCCCCCCGTCTTCGCGTAGAGGGAGGCCACCCGCTTCAGGAGGATGGTCGAGTGGAGCTTGTTGCCGGTGATCGTCACCTCGCCTATCCTGTACCGGCGCCCCTCGCTGACCGTGATCGAGATCACCAGGCCGCTGGCCTTCGGGTAGCTGAAGACGATCCGCTCCTCCGGGATCTCGACGTCCAGGAAGCCGCTCTCCCGGTAGAAGTCCCGGAGCTTGTCCAAGTCGTCCTGGAACTCGTCGTCCTTGAAGCGGCCGGAGTCCGTCAGCCAGGAGAACATCCACCACTTCTTCGTATCCATAATCTTGCGCAGAGTCTTCGTCTTCAGGTGGGCGTTGCCGACGAAGTTGACCGCGAGGATCTTCACCTTCTTGCCCTCCCTGATCTTGAAGGTGACCGTCCCCAGGCCCGTCCCGCGGTCCCGGGAGATCGTGTAGCTGACCGAGACCTGGTTGAAGCCCTCCTTCTGGTAGAACTCCTTCAGCTTCTCGGAGTCCTCCTTCACCTGGCGCTCGTCGAGCGCGGTGTTCGGGGTCGTCTTGACCTCGTGGGAGAGCCTGCGCGACTTCACCTGCTTGTTGCCCTCGTACTTGATCGCGAGGACGCGGTACTTGGGGGTCACCTCGATCACGAGGTTGAAGGTCCGGGCGTCCACGGACTCGCGCTTGATCTCGATGAATTCGAACAGCCCGGTCTTGTAGAGCGCGCGGATGTCGCGATCGAGCATCGTCTCGTCCAAGTCCCCGCCCTCGCGGACCTGGATGTTGGCGCGGACAACCTGCTCGTTCACGTTCGCCGTGCCGACGAACTTGATCGTGAGCGTCCCGACCTTGTAGGTCGGAGGGGGGGCGCCGGAATCCGGCGACTGGCCGGGCGCCTCCTGGGCGTTGACGCGTGAAATACCTGCACCCGCGAGCGCACCGACAGCCATGAAAATGCGTAGGACCCTGTTGATCACAGGGTTACTGGGTATAGTTTTCAAATCGTGTGATGTCGCGCAGGAAAGTCAGCCGCAGTTCTCCTACCGGCCCGTTTCGTTGCTTGGCAACGATTAACTCGGCCGAGTCGGCGGCAACCTGGAATTTTTCGTCAGCGTCCTTGGGGCGGGCAAGCATAAGCACTACGTCTGCGTCCTGCTCGATCGATCCGGATTCGCGCAGATCTGCAAGTTTTGGGGCACGGTTTTCCTTCTCGGACGAGCGGTTCAGCTGACTTAATACAAGGACCGGGACGTCAAGTTCCTTCGCAAGCGCCTTTAATCCGCGCGAGGCCTCCGCGACCTGCTGCTCCCGGGGCACCTTTGAGTCGATCGGGCTCAGCAGCTGGAGGTAATCGACGACGATCAGGCCCAGCTTGTTGCGGGCATGCACCCGGCGCGCCTTGGCTCGCAACTGCATGATGGACAGATTACTTGAGTCATCAATGAAGAGCGGGGCCTTGGAGAATTCGTCGGCGGCGGACACGAGGCGCTGCTGTTCGTCGCCGTTCTTCGAGAGTATTCCATCCCGGAGCGCCTGCATCTTGACGCGGGCCCTTGAGCAGAGCATGCGGAGCGCCAGCTGGGAGCCGCTCATCTCCAGGGAGAAGATGAGGGTCGGGAAGGCTTCTCCCCGCTTGGGAAGGGTCACGGCCTCGGCGACGTTGAGCGCAAACGAGGTCTTCCCCATCGAGGGGCGCGCCGCCAGGACGATCATTTCCTGGCGCTGGAACCCGAACGTCAGTCGGTCCAGGTCATGAAACCCGGAAGGGGCGCCGGTCATCTCGCCCTTCTTCATCATCATCTTGTGGACGATGTTCATCGCCTCCTTGGTCGGCTGGCTCATGGGCTTCGCCCCCTCGGTCACCCGGCTCTGGGTCACGGCGAAGAGCCGCGCCTCAACCTGGTCCACGAACTCGTCGATCCCGCCCGTGAAATTGAAGCACTCCTCGACCGCCCCGGTGGCCGAGCGGATAATCTCGCGCAGGAGATGCTGCTCACGGACGCGCTCAATGAAGTATCCGGCCTGGGCGGTGGTCGGGATGCTGCCGCTCACCCGCGTCAGGAATGCGTATCCGCCGACGGACTCCAGCTGCTTCGAGGTCTTCAGCTCCTCGCCGAGGACCGCGACGTCGATCGGCACCTGCCGCGAATAGAGATCCTGCAGCCTCTCGAAGACGGTCCCGTGAGCCGGGACGTAGAAGGACTCGGGCGTGATCCGCGCCTCGAGGCAGCGGGCGACGACCTCGGCGCCGTCAATCAGGCAGCACGACAGCAGGTACTCCTCGGCCTCGACGCTATGCGGCATCCCCCGGCCGGCCGGCGAAACGCCGGTCCGCTGCAGGGTGTTGCTCTTCTCGTCGGCCATTCGGCGGGTCGGCCGCGGGACACCTCCAGGGGCGTCCCTCGGCGATCATTGGGGGAGGCCGGGAGGCTACCTCCGTACCTCAACCTTCCTGCTCGTCTTCTCAGCCGCGGCCTTCTCCTCGGCCGACGGCTCGATCGGGTTCTCCGAGACGACGTCGAACGAGAGGTCCACCGAAACATCCGGGTGGAGCTTCACCTTGACCGTATGCTTGCCGAGCGTTTTCACCGGCGTGTGGAGGTGGATCCGCTTGCGGTCGATCGTGAAGCCCGCGGCCACGAGCTTGTCGTGGAGGTCGGCCGCCGTGACGGAGCCGAACATCTTGCCGCCCTCGCCTGTCGTGACGGCGAAGGCGAGGCCCGTCTTCTCGAGCTTCTTCGCGAGATCCTGGGCCCCGTTGAGCTCGGTCGACTCGCGCTCGGCGCGGCGCTTCTTCAGGGCCTCCACCTGCTTGCGGTTCGCGGTCGTGACCGGGACGGCAACGTTTCGCGGAAGGAGGTAATTGCGGGCATAGCCGGCGCGGACCTTGACTTGGTCGCCTTCGCCGCCAAGGCCTTCGACGGGCTTGACTAAGAGTACTTCGCTGTGGGCCATGGTGATAAAATTTGCGGGGTGATGCGCGTGCGGAAACTGAACTAAATCCCGCACCGGAGAGGGGGTGTCAACTGAGTATTTCCCAGGGCCGTCGCGCCGCAGGCGTCGGGTGGCCCCCAAGCCCCGACACATTTGGGACCCTTTTCGGGCGGCAGGGTGTAAAACAATGTGCCCAAATTGGTTAAGAACGACGAGAATCTGACGTGCTTCCGCCAGGGGAATAGCCTGCGCGCCCCGCGGCCCTTGCATCGCGGCGCACGAATCGGTTTGCGCGCCAATCCCCGCACAATTCCAGGATCGGCCTTCGATTCAGGCAAACCCCCGTCCCGCCCTGCCCGCCGGCGTCAGCCAAGGAAAATTCCCACACCCATGAGGTGCACAATGAAGCATGAAACGGTAATCCTGATGATTGGTCACCACGCCAACCCGGGTCGCCTTCGTCGGCGATTCACTCACAAGCCTGCCGACTTGCCATAGCTGTCATGGCGGCGCCACCAGGAAAAGACCGGGCCCTGGGGCCTGCCGGGAGGGGTGTCCTCCCACTTCTCCTGGCGCCCGAAGGGCGTGACGTCGAGATAGGACCACAGGCTGCCGAGCGACTCGATCCCGCGCCGGCCGACGAAGTAGGTCCTGAAGACGCGGTCGCCATCCCGCAGGAAGACGCTCAGACCGAAGATCTCGCCGTCGTCCGTCGTGACACCGAAGTCCCCGTTGAAGTCGGATCCCGCCGACGAGACCCAGGGAAACCTCCACCCCATCCGCTTCTTGTAAGCCTTAAGCCGAGTAAGAGGAGCCAGGGAAACGGCGCAGAACGTGGTATCCCGCGCGTGGAAATGCGCCAGGTGTCCCAGCTGGTCCACGACCATCGAACAGCCCGGGCAGCCGGCCGTGGGCGATCCCTGGGTGTCGGGGGCGTACATGAAATGGTAGAGGAGGAGCTGCCTGCGCCCCTCAAAGAGGTTGAGGAGGCTGAGCTTGCCTGCCTCGCTCTGGAACTCGTACGCCTTCGTGATCTCGACCATGGGCATCCGGCGGCGGCGGGCTGCCAGCGCGTCGCCCGCCCTGGTCATGGCCTTTTCCCTCACAAGGAGCTGCTCGCGCGCCTTCTGCCACTTTGATTCGGATACGATCGAGGGAAGTCCCTTCCCAGCGGATTTCGTCTTCATCGCCCAAACTTACGCGCATTGGCCCCATATACTAGCAAATGCTGCGTGAAAAAGGCCCTTCTTGCAGAAGGGCTTTTACCCATGGCGCTCATCTCTGCGCGGCTGCTCCGGGCGCGGAGCCGGCCAAGACATCTTAACTGCAATCGTCTCCCGCTCCCTATCTTTACATTTCCAGATAGGTAATTTTAGAACGGGACGTCCTCGTCCACCGTGTCCTTGGGAGGAACGGGGCCGCGCGGGGGAGCCTTCGGGGCCGGACCGTCGCCGGGCTCGGGGGACTCGCCACCCGCGGCCGCTGGGCCGCCGGAGCCGGGGGCGCCGTCGCCCCTGCCGCCGATGAACTGGAAATTCTCGAGCACCACCTTCAGCTTGCTCCTCTTCTGCCCGGAGGTCTTGTCCTCCCACTGGTCGAACTTGAGGCGACCCTCGACGAANNGCCTCGATGTCGACGAAGGCCGTCTCCTCGCGGGTCTGGCCGCTCTCGTCCTTCCACGAGCGGCTGATCGCGAGGCCGAACTGGCAGATTGCCGTGCCCTTCGGCGTGACGCGCATTTCGGGGTCGCGCGTCAGGTTACCCATCAGGTAGACCTTGTTGAAGTTTGCCATGGGAATTAGACCTCCTGGACAAACGTGCGGTAGACGCTGCCGTTCAGGCGAAGCCGCTCGCGCAGCTGGGC
>PMSP01000393.1 GCA_003168315.1 Opitutaceae bacterium | reverse complement strand
GACGGGATGCTGACCGGCACCGTCGTGCCGGTCAGCGGGTCCTGGATGTAGACGATCGGCGTGACGGCGGTCTCGGGCGCATAGCGGAAGTTCAGGCTCTCGACATTGGTCCATGAGTCCATGTTCACGTTCAGCGCCGGCTGGGGAATGCCGACCCGGATCTCCGGGCCCCAGTAGGCCTGGCTCGATCCCGGCAGCGGGCCCGGGATTAGGTAGAAGACATACCCGTTCTCCGAGGCGAGCTGGTTGATGTAGGCGAAGTCCGTCCCCTTCTGCGACGGTATCCTCTCCGTGGGTACGGAAATGTCCGGCGAGAGGATCGGCATGACCGCGGGGATGACGCCGAAGGCCGCGTACTTGCCGAGCATCGTCAGCACCCGCACGTCGGGCCCCATCCCGGGGAACGGAAGACCGGGAAACTGCTGGAGGTCCATCAGCGCCGTCAGGTCCTTGCCGGAGAGGGTGAGCTTGGCCGATCCCGTCATCGCGTCCGGCGCGACCTCGTGGTGCTGGACGATGCCGTCGATCAGCACCTGGGGAATCCCGCCGACCGTCGCCGTCAGCACGACCCTCCAGATGGCGACGGGCGAGTTGCCCATCAGCAGGAACAGCGTCTGGAGCGGCGAGCGGTCGGCCAGCGTGAACACGATCTGGAAGCCGCTCTGCTGGCCCGAGGCCACCGTGACCTCCACGGAGGTGAGGGCGTCGATCAGCACCTTCGGCACCGGGACGGGTACCATCGGGCCCATCAGGAGCGTGAGGTACAGGCCGCTAGCCATTGCGCGCCCCCGGGGGAATGGCCGATGCCAGCGGCATCAGGATGGTGCTTCCGATCTGGTTCGTCAGGGAATCCGGGTCGCTGACGCCGTTGGCGTCGCAGATCATCCAGAACAGGATCGGGTCGCCGAGGAACTTGAAGGCGAGGTTGTCCAGGCGGTCGCCGTCGATCACCGCGTAGTTCTGGACCGACGTGTAGATCTGCGCCTGGGGTATGATCCGGCGCTGCAGGTAGGCCACCTGGGTCCCGTCGGGAAGCGTGAGCATCTCGATCGGCGTCCCGAGGTACCGGCTACTGGGGTCTGTTGGGCCCCCAGTTCCCGCCGCCGACTGGATGATGGCCTGAAGTGCCGTGTTCATGGCCCGTTATTACACAAGCTGGGCGATCGCCGAGGCCGCTGAGAGGGCCGCAAGGCCCTCCTTCTGCAGCTGGTACACCATGTAGAGAGCGCCAGCCGGCGTGAGGAAGCCGACGTCGTTCACGTTGAGCACCCGCATCCCGAGCGTGACCGTGGCGCGGATCGGGTTGAGCTGCGGGTCGAAGGCGTCCTCCGTCACGCTGAGGTCCGTGATCCGCACCGGCATGACGCGCGTCTTGCTCCAGACAAACAGCGTGAGGGCGGACTCCATCGGCACGATCTCGATCGTCCCCAGGAGCGACAGCGCCTCGTTGAGGATCAGGTCCAGGCTCGAGGGGTACACGAGGAGCTCGAGCGCGGCCAGCTGCGGCTGGATCCCGAAACTCAGCGTGAGAGGGTCGCCCGCAGCCAGCAGGTCGGTGGCGTCGATTTCCGCCGTGCACTTGATCGTCTCGATCGGCGGCCCCTTGAGCCGCAGGATCTCCGTTCGGTCCGGCTCGTCCCCGATCGTCTGGGGCTGGAGGCTGCGGGTGAGGGAATCTGGGTTGTATTGCAGCGCGATGATCCCGAGCGGGATCCCGGTGTCCGGGTCGAGCGAGACGATCGCGCCTTTGAGAAGTTTGGGAGAAATGTCGGGCATGCGGTCGGAGGGTTGGAAGTCAGGGCTGGTTCGGCGTGGGGAAAGGATGCGGACGGTTCAGAACAACCATTCGCCCGACTGAAAGGTGTCGGAACTTCGCAGGTTGACATTCCCCGGGTCAGTGTCGGTCGGAACATATTTCCAGACGCTGCCACCATTGATGAGCAGCTCGTAGGCGGGGAACTTGTTGTTCTTCACGTTGAACTTGACCCCCGTCTTCCCGGCGTCGGCCTTCCGCAGATCGAACGTGAGCGTATAGTCGATGTCGGGCGAAAGCTTGGCGAAGGGATAGGAGCACGCGCCGGAGGTCGTGACGGTCGATTGGCCCGCGGCCTTGTCGGCGTGCGTCTCGCTCGATGTCACAGGGGCGCTCTTTTTTATCGGGCCCTCCAGGGAGCCGGTCTCGTCAGTCGGCGTGAAGGTGCCGGTGTGCTTCCAGCGCACATGCGTGCTGCCCGATGTGCTGTGGGCAAATCCATTCGGCTTGTTCGCGAGTGCGCCGATCTCGGCCTTGTCTATGCTTCCCTTGAAGCCGACCCGGTGGCTTCCCCCGCCGTAGTCGCGGTCGTCCGTCTCATAGCACCACGGCCCGGTTCCCAGGGCGCCAAAGGTTCCGGGCTCCTCCTTCCAGGTTCCCGGAACAGCGGCCAGCTGGGATTCAAAGGCCGCCTGGTTCTTCAGGCCCTTCGGATGTTCAAACGTGGAGAGAGCCTGGCCTAGGGCGCCCGGAATGAAGGCATCGAATTCGATGTTGAGCTTGCCGCCCGCGGCGGCCCCTCCCGGGGCTGAGGGCCCCCCCGGGGGATCGTTCGGCGCCCGCTGCAGGGATGGCGCCGTTGGGGACACCGCAATGCTCGGAACGGCGGGGCCCCCGCGGCTGACGGCAATCGCGGCTGCGTCCGCCTCCCGCTCGAGGGCGCCCTCGGATGCGGCGCCACCCCTCGCCTTCTGCCTGACCACAGGGCAGGACGATTGCCCCGACTGCTGGACCGTGTGCGCCAACTCGTGGGCGAGGAGCCTTCGGCCCTTTTCGCTTTGGGGGGAATATCGGCCCGACCCGAAAACAACATGGGTTCCTACCGTGTAAGCCTGCGCGTCAACCGCACGGGCGGACTCGGCGGCCCCATCATCAGCGTGCACCCGGACCTGTCCGAAGCGGGCCCCGAAGCGTGGTTCCATGAAGGCCAGTGTCCCCGGGTCGAGGGGACGGCCTGCCGAGCTCACGACGGCGTTCACGGCGGATGGAGCCGTCACGGGACCCCCCGCGGAATTCCCCAGGCGCTGGAGCATCTTCTTCTGGGGATCGTCCTCCTCGCCGTCGGAGCGGGCACCGTGCGAGCTGGCCTTCCGCTGGAGCCCTTCCAGGCGCTCGGCGGGAGGCTGGCGCGGCGTTTCCGGGCCGGCGCAGGGTGCCTTTGGGGCCGCCATCGTCCTCATGGCGAAAGCCTCCTGAAGATCTGCGCGGCTAGGTGCTCGCCGAGCTGCTCCGGCCGCGCGCCCTCCCGCACGGTCCCGCCGTCCAGGCGGCCGATGACGGACAGGTTCCGCCACCTGCGGCGCGGCGAGCCGCCCGCGAGTTTCGCCAGCTCCCGCTGCAGCGCGCCGACGACGCGGCCCGAGTTGGCCCGCGACATGCCGGGAAGGGTCAGGCGGTCGATATGGAGCCGCAGCTGCACGCCTCCCGCAGCGGGGCGCGCCTTTCCCCCGTTCCCATTCCCGCCCTGCGCATGGGGTTTCCCCGGCGGCTGATTTCCCGCGCGGCGCGTCATGACCAGCCCCCCGTTTCCGTCCCGGTCAAGGGCTTGTCCATCTTCGCGTATTCAACCTTCGCGGCCCGAAGGATGTGGTCCATGGCGATCGAGCCCCCCTCGTCGGCCGCGAGGAAGGCGGCATGCATCGCGATGTTCCGGATGATCCCGCCGGAAATGTTCATCTGCGCCAGGCGGCGGTAGTCCAGCTCCCCCAGCGGGGCCTGGGCGGGGAAGACCTTCCGCCAGATCGCCTGCCGCTGCGCCGCATCGGGGAACGGGAACTGCACGACGAAGCGCAGGCGCCTGAGGAACGCCGCATCGAGCGCGTGC
>PMSP01000077.1 GCA_003168315.1 Opitutaceae bacterium | reverse complement strand
CGAGAGCGAGTAGCCGTGCAGGCGGCCGAGCCGCGCCATCGCGAGCTGCGAGAATTCAGCGGCCCCGACTCCCGACCTGGGGCCGATCTCCGACGTGAGGCGGGCGAGCGTCGCCCGGTCCCCTTGCGAGAGCTCGCCGAGCCCGATCTGGAGCGGCAGCCCCGCCGGCCCGCGGGTCTTCCAGCGCCCGGCAAACGCCCTGTCGCGCAGCTCGGCCGAGTCCGCGGCCATCCCCTCGACGCGGTAGGCGGTCATCGTCGCCGGCTCGTCCCTCAGGGCCACGATCGCGAGGTCCGGGGAATACCTGTAGTTCTGGGCGTCGCGGAAGCGCAGCGCCGCGAAGTTCCCGAGGGTCGGCAGGTAGCGGCTGATGCCCGACTCCACGTAGAAGGTCCAGACCGGCGCACCGCGGGTGCCCCCGAGCGGCGAGTAGACGTTCGCGGCCGTCCGCTCGCGGTCGAAGGCGGCCCTCAGGTTTGACGAGAGCTTGAAGCCGCCGTCCCTGTACTCGTCCAGGACCACCATCCTCCAGTACGGATTCGCTGGCGCCTGGGTCGGGTCCGACAGGTCGACGTTGAAGGCGATGCCGTCGTCCTGGGTGATCTCGGTGATGTCGCCGAACTTGATCGAGTCGTTGAATCCGGTCATCGCCCTCTTGATGACGAAGCGCTCGAGGAACAGGCTGTTCTCGAGCTGGAAGCGCGGGATGGCGAGGAAGAGGAGGCCCGAGACCGCGATGACCCCCACGAAGAGCGCGCCCGCGGCGGCGAGGAGCCGCCAGTCGGAGATCTCCCAGAGCCGCCCGAGGAGCTCGCGCAGGCCGACGCGGCGCGCCCAGGGCGGCACGACCCCGCGGACGGCGAGCCTCGGGGCGTGGCCCCCCTCCGTCGACGCGGCGATCGTCACCACCATGAGGAGCGCGAGCGCGCAGCCCGTGAAGACGAGGATCTGCACCGCGAAGAGAAGCGACACCGTCAGGACCCCCGCCACGACTATCAGGAACAGGCCGAGGACGACGATCTGCAGGTCGTCGCGGCTCGCGCGGTAGCTTATCCCGCGGTAGAGGAGGAGCATGAGGTCGAGGCGGACGATCGCGGGCAGGAGCTCGCCCGAGTGCCACAGGTCGCCGGCGAAGAAGGCGAGGATGGCCGGGAACGCGAGGCGGTGGATCCACGCCGGCACGCGCGCGGGCAGCGTCGGCCGAAGCATCGCGAAAAGGACCCCCGCCGCCGCGACCGTCGCCATCGCGCTCGAGCCGATGTCGAGGTAGAAGACGGTCGCTATCGACAGCAGCATCAGCGCGCCCCCGAGGAGCCAGCGCAGCTGGTGGAGCTCGTCCAGGCTAAGCCGCTGCGATCTTGATTCCATTGGCGAATGCCGCGACGCCGCGCGGTCCGTCGGGCTCGAAGGTGAGGAGGTTGAAGCGCGGGCGCCCCGGGGCCTGCGCGGCCGCGGGGGGCGCCGGCGGCGCCGGGAGCGGGTGGGCCTCGGCCAGCCGGTCGAGGAAGGAGTCGAGGTCGGCCACCCGCTTCGCGGGGATCTGGCGGCCCCCGTCGATCGCGGTCGAGCGCAGTCGCCCGGCGCGGAAGAGGTCCTGGGCCAGGGTCGCCGCGAAGCTCATCAGGAGCTCGAACTGCTCGGGCCCGGTCCACACGGCGGCGTCGGTCCGCACCCATACCGAGCACGCGTCCGAGTTCTGCGAGGAGAACTGCCGGATGAGGAGCCGGCGCGAGCGGGCGCTCGCCTTCCAGTGGATCAGCCTGTGGGAGTCGCCGGACTCGTAATGGCGGAGCGCGATCATCTCCCCCTCGTTGCCCACCCGGGCGCGCCTGAGCTCGCCCTCGGGCCTGGCGGGCGCTGCGCCGGCGAAGCGCCGGTATTCAACGGGGGCGGGCCACACCGGAAGCTCCCTCCTGAGGTCGGTCCCGGTCATCTTGCGCAGGAAACCAAACGGGAACAGCGAACCCACGCCCCGGAGCTCAATCCTCAGGAGGCCCCTCCTCGCCGGCGTGAACGTCCACTCGAGGCGCGCTTCGCCCCCCGGGTCGAGGCGGGTGCGCAGGTGCACGGTGCCGCTGGCCTCGGCCTCCTGGGACTTCCTGAGCGCCGCCCAGACATCGATCCCCTTCGCCGTGATCGTCGACTCGGGCTTCGGGGGCGCGCCGCGCTCGAAGGGGTTGGCGGCGAACTCGAACCACAGGGCGTAGGTCGGCATGAAGTTCTTGCCGTTTCGCAGGAGGAGGCCGACCTCGGCCTCCTGCCCGACCCTGAGGGGCGGCTGGATCTCCAGCCGCCAGTCGAGGCCGCGGAGGTTCAGCCAGGCGAGGACGCCGCTCAGGATCAGGCATGCCAGGAGGAGCGCCAGGGCGATGAAGAGGATGTTGCTCGCCGAGTTGTAGGCCGCGGTCCCGATCCCGAGCGAGAGCCCGATCAGGACGACGCCCGAGAGCGTCGGCTGGATCCGCTCGTGGCGCCTCGGCCAGAGGAGGCTCCAGAGGACGCGCCTCCAGAAGCGGCGCTCACGGCTCACGGCCGCGGCGCTCACGCGGGCAGGGGCAGCGCCGAGAGGATGCGCTTCAGGTGCGCGCCCACGGCCCGCCGCTCCTCGAGGGCGTCGCCCGTCTGCCGGGACAGAGCGAGCCGGTGGGCGAGGACGGCCGGGACAAGCTCGCTCACGTCGTCCGGCAGCACGAAGTCGCGGCCGTTCACGAGCGCGCGCGCCTGGGCCGCGGTCCTCAGGGCGAGGCCGCCGCGGACGCTCGCGCCGGCCTTGAACTCCACCTCGGTGCGCGTCGCGGCGACGATCCTCAGGATGTAGTCGAGGATGCTGTCCTCGACGAAAACCTGGGGGACGAGGGCCTGGATGCCCGCGACGTCGGAGCGGGAGGCGACCGCGTTAAGCGTGATCGAGTCGTAGCCGGTGCGGGCGCTGCGCAGGATCTCGATCTCGTCCGCGTGGAGCGGGTACCCCATCCGCAGGCGCATGAGGAAGCGGTCCATCTGGCTCTCGGGAAGCGGGAAGGTCCCCTCGTAGTCGACGGGGTTCTGGGTCGCGAAGACCATGAAGGGGCTCCCCACGCTGTGGGACTCGCCGTCGACCGTCACCCTCGCGCGGTCCATGACCTCGAGGAGCGCCGACTGCGTCTTCGGGGGGGCGCGGTTGATCTCGTCCGCC
>PMSP01000131.1 GCA_003168315.1 Opitutaceae bacterium | reverse complement strand
GCCGGCCAGGCCCACCGCGGCGAGGCCCCCGAGCCTTGTCACGAGGCCGGACCTCGGGAAATGGTCCCGGATAACCCGAAGCCAGAGCCACGCCGCCGTGAGGAAGGCGCCCAGCGAGAAAACAACGGAGCTGTAGACGAACGGCAGGTCGTTGCCGGTGATCAAGCGGAAGGGCCAGAACAGCACCACGGCCGGCACGACGCCGAAGTAGAGATAGTAATGACCGTTCTTGTAGCTGATGTCGTGCATCCCGACGTCCGGAGGGCGCTTGGCCGGATTCCACGGGTCTTCCGCGTTCTTGAGCGCGTCGGGGACCTTAACATCCAGGGCGAGGCTTCCCTTGCGGAAGCCGGAGACCAGCAGGTTGTAATAGTCGTCCTGGCGCCCCCGGATGGGCTGGAACCCCAGAAACCCGAGCGAAGTCCAAGCGAGCAGCGCCGATCCGGCGACGGTCGCCGACAACAGGATGACGCGGTACCAGTGGGGTTTCAGGCGGCGCCTAGCTTGGCGGCCGCCGGCCGGCGGTGCAAGCCGCGCGTGGCGACCCTTGGCCCGTTTTCAGGGCCTTTTCGGGGGTGTTGCCGGGGAACCACTCGGGCTGCTGATACACTATTATATCCAATGCTTTCCGAGACAAAGCCGAAGCCCCTGGAGCCCGCTGATCGGACCCTCCTTGAACTCGCCAACGAGGCGGCCGCCGAGCCGCCCTTTTCGGAACTCTCGAGCCCGGCCCTGGCAATCCTGATGACGCCGGTCCAGGCGATCCTCCTCTTTCTCGGCGTCACAGCCTTTCTCTACTTTGCACGCCCGGTCGTGCTTCCGCTTTGCCTTGCATGCATGGCGGCCATGGCCCTGAAGCCCCTCATGCGCGGGCTTTCGCACCTGCACATCCCGACCGCCCCTTCGGCTGCAATCGTCCTCGCGCTCCTTGTCGCTCTCCTCAGCGTCGGCTTCTTTCAGCTCGGGAGGCCGGCCGTGCGCTGGGTTGACGACGAGCAGCAGCACATGGCTGAGCTGAGGGCCCGCGTGCAGAAGCTGTTCCCGAACGCCCTGCGCATGGGCAACGCCGTGGCCGCGGTCAACGCCCTCAGCGTCGACAACGTCCAGAAGAAGGACGGCGCCCCCAAGGTGCCCACGGTCGAGGTCAAGGACCAGCGCGGGAGCAACTCAATCCTCAACTGGACGGGCACCTTCCTGGCCGGGCTGTGCGAGGTCCTTGTCCTCATCTACCTGCTGCTGGCCTCGGGCGACCTCTTCATGCACAAGCTCGTCCGCATTATGCCGACACTGAGCGACAAGAAGCGCGCGATCGACATATCGCACGAGATCCAGCTGAACATCTCGAACTATCTCTTCACGGTCTCCCTGATCAACCTATGCCTCGGGTCGATCGCGGCCGCCGGGTTTTACTTCCTCGGGGTGCCCAAGGCGGGCATGTGGGGGATGCTGGTCGCCATCCTCAACTTCGTGCCGTACTTCGGGCCGATAGTCGGGGTTATCCTGCTCGGAATCGTGGGGCTTCTCAGCTTTGACTCGCTGGGGCAGGGCCTCTTGCCGGCGACCTGGTTCCTGATGCTCCACCTACTGGAAGCCAACTTCGTGACGCCGATTCTGCTCGGCCGGCGCTTCACGCTGAACCCGGTGGCCATCTTTGTGGCCCTCATGTTCTGGCTCTGGCTCTGGGGCATCCCGGGCGCGCTTCTCGCCGTCCCGATCCTGGTCTCCGTGAAAGCCGTCTGCGACCGGTTCCCGAAGGCGTCCTACATCAGCGAGCTGATCGGCCGCTGACCCGGGGCGCACCAGCCTAGCGGGGGCGGTTCTTGTGGCTCTTTCGGTCCTGGACGAAGATGTTATAGATCAGGACCGACGCCCCGACGCCCGCGATGAGGAAACAGATCATCGCGAAGGCGGGATAGCCGAACAGCCGCCACGAGGTCTCTATCCTCATCATGAGCGACGCCCCGATGATGAGGGAGGCCAGGAGAATCCCGTTCGTTATTCTATTGGCCACCTTCTCGATCCCGTCGACCACAGTCTTCGCGTCGGTGGACTTGATCTTCACCTCAAGCTCCGCGTTGGCGACCGCGTCCATGATCCTGTTCAGGCGCGAGGGCAGGTTGACCGTGAAGTCCTTCATCTCGAGGAGAGCGGTGACGGCGTTGCCCTGCGAGGAATCCCTGGTGATGCGCTGCACGGTGATCTTGCCGGCATTGCGCCGCACTGAGGCGTTGGGGTCGAACTCGGGGTCGAGGATCCGGCCGACGTCGTCCAGTTCGAGGAGCGTCTTGCCAAGGAGCGTCAGCTCGCTGGGGACAACAAGGCCGTTCTCCCTCGCGTACTTGCTGACCTCCATGAGGGACCGGCCGACGTTGATCTCCCTCAGGCCCTGGTTGAGTCGCGTGGCCACCAGCTGGCTGATCTGGCGCCGGAACTCATGCTGGTCGAAGACCTCCGTCTTCTCGCTTATGCGGATCACGACGTCGGCGGCCTCCTCGCCCTTCCCGTCGCTCACCGCTATCAGTATCTTCAGGAGATGCTCCTGCATGGCGGGACCCGTGTGGCCGACCATCCCGAGGTCGAGGAGCGCCACCCGCCCATCGTCCGTTATGAAGACGTTTCCGGGGTGGGGATCGGCGTGGAAGATCCCGTCGAGGAGGATCTGCTTCAGGTACGCGCGGAAGAGCTCCTCGGCAAGCGGGCCGCCCTGGATGTCCAGCTGGCCGAGCGGCCCGAGGGAGGTGATCTTTCGGCCGGCGACATAGTCCATTGTCAGGACGCTGCGGGTGCTGTAGTCGAGGACGGGCTGCGGCACGAGGATCAGCTTGAACTCCTGCAGGTTCTTGCCGACCGTGATCAGGTTCTGCGCCTCGTTCTGGTAGTTGAGCTCCTGCTGGATGGCCGTGCGGAACTCCGCCAGGACGGCGCCGAAGCGGTACTTGCGGCCCGCCTCCGTGTGCTCATCCATGAAGGCGGCGATCTCGGCCAGCACGTCGAAGTCGTCGGCGATCTGCCGCCGGATGTCCGGTCGCTGCACCTTGACGACGACGGGACGGCCGTCCCGGAGGTCGGCGCGGTGCACTTGGCCCAGCGAGGCGGCGGCGATCGGCTCGATGTCAAACCGCGAGAATGCCTTTGAGATGCGGACGCTCAGCTCCTCCAGGATGATGCGCTCCACGTCCTCGTAGGGAAACGACTTCACCTTGTCCTGCAGGCGGGCGAGCGCCTTGCGGTACGGCTCGGGCATGATGTCGGGCCTTCCGGCGAGGACCTGGCCTATCTTGACGTAGGTCGGCCCCATCGCCTCGAGGTCGTCTGCCAAATGCTCCGGAGACGCGTCCTTCGGCCCCGCCTGCACCTCGCCCGAGTCAAAACCCTCGTGCTTCGCCATATCCTTCATCATGTCGGAGCGACCGTACTTCCAAAGGAGCGCTGCGATCTGACGGTAGCGTTTGATGTGGTTCGCTGAGAATTTCATGGGCTGGATTGGAAGTAATGGACCGACGGGCGCTTTTCGAGTTGCAACAATAAGCGTCCTGTCGGCGCACGGCACGGACATTTGCACCTCCCGCATGCTTCTGGCAATTTCGGTCCGGCGCAATTCGACGCAACCCATGCCCGGATCCCGATGCGGGGGGTCCCGTCTGCAGGGTGGGCGGGGAGAGGGAAAGACGCCCCCTAAGAAACCGGCCACGCTCCCTATTGGGGGAGGCCCCTACGCTGCCGTCACGAAGCCAACCTCGGCGAATCCGAGCGCCACCTGGTTCACCGTGGCCGATATCGTGGTAAGTTTGTCATTGGCAGCGCCTTCTTCGTTGAGCGTTGCCTGGAGGAGATCCGCCACCTTCGTATAGCCGAGGGCCTGCGCGAACGAGCGGGCCGTGCCATAGCCGGCGATCTCAAAGTGCTCCACGCGCTGGCCGGCGCCGATGATGTTGGCATCCCTGACGGCGCCCGGGCCCTTCGTCTCGACGGCTTCGCCGCCTTCCTTGATGAGCCCCAGGATCGCGTGGCAGGTCTTGGCCCTGATGGGAGCGCCCAGGAGCTTCATGGCCTTCTGGAGACGCGCGGCATGGCCGCGGGTCTCCTTCAGGTGCGCCTCGAAGGCAGCCTTGAGCTCGGCGTCTTCCGACGCCTGGGCCAGCTTCGGGATGGCCTTGATGAGGTGATTCTCGACGAAATAGAGGCCCCTCAGCTCATCGATGAGGAGGGCGCGGAGCGTGGGTAGGGTGGACATGGAAATGGAGGATTGGGAAATGGCCGCCGCTGGACCGGGCCGCGGCGGGAAGGATTATCCAAATGCGCAGGCGCCGTGGCTCGCGTTGGGGCGAGGACGCAGCGCCTGCGCCAGTTGAAAGTGAAGCAGCCCGTCAGCGGGCCGAGCGCCGGCGCGCGATTAGGAGTCCGGCGATGAGGCCTATGCCCGCAGCAATCCCCATGGCCTGGTACGGGTTGGCCCGGATCTTGTCGTCGGCGCGGCCAGCCTGGCGGCGGGCGGCCTTGGCAAGCGTGCGGACCCGGCTCTTAACGCCGGCGACCGTGTCGCTCAGGCGCTCCTTCAGGGCCTGGATGTCCTCCGAGGCGTGGCCGCCCACGTTGCTGAGGGTGCTCTTGGCCTCGGTGATGAGGCTGCGCAGGTCGCCATGGCCGTTGCGCACGTGTGATACTCTGGACCGGTGTGATGCTGTCTTAGTCATGATATCTGTGGTTTTGAATTATGATTGTGATGACGTTACCTGGGAAATGATGGCGCTCAGGGAGCCCTGCGGAAAAACAGGCCGAAGCCTCCGGAGATGATGCCGATGACTCCCGTTGCGATGAGCCAGATGCTCTTGTTGGTGGGCGTCCCGCTCACCGCCTGGGTGAATGACGAGGAAACCGAATTGGAGGCATCGAGTCCGTAGACGAGCAGGATGATTCCGACGACAAGGATGGCGATTGAGGGGATTTTAGACATGGGAGTTTTTGATTTAGACGAAAGTGGTGTGACTTCCCTGGGGCCGCTTCTAGTTCAGAGGTCCGTGGGATCCTCGGGGCCGCCGATGGTCATCGTTCCGATCAGCGCGCAGACCACGACCAGGGTTAGGGCTCCTCCCCCCAGGACTCCGGATGGCGTCATCCAGAAGGTTGAGAGGATCGTGGGGATGTCTGACATGGTCCGTGTTGTTGGGCAGGCAGGTTGGGAATTTGTTTGCCAACCATTTAGCACTAAGGGTGCCAGAGCCATGGAAAGATCCTAAAGGACTACCTATTAGTGCTTTAAAAAATAATGCTCTATCGTCTTCCCTTCAGCCAAAGGGCATTATGCATCCTATCTCCTTTGGATTCGCCGCATTTTGCGAACGCTATGAGTCCGAGGACGCCTGGAGCTCGCATTTTTACTTTGCGCTGCCTGCACCCCCGACGGAAGCTCCTGAGGGTGCCCTGTTTGCCGAGAATGGGCGCGCGTGGAGCGTGATCTGCGCCGGCACTTTGCAAACGTCGTCGGGGAAACATGTGCATTCTGCAACACGCGGGCGGTTCGCGGCCTCGGAGCAATCAGTTCAGTAATCGCGTATCATAATGTAATAGAGCGGCTTATGATTATTTTACGCAAGCTGGAATGGTATAAGCTTAATGGGGGCACGCGGGCGGCCGCGGACACTGCAACCACCCAGAATCTCAACCGATCCCCCAACACAGATCTCCATGTCACACCTATTGGTTTATGCTGCGACCGATTCACGCCTGCACGCAGACGTTTTGATTGTGCGCCTCAAGCGTGCCGGGATAGCGACCGAAATGATCTCCATCCTGCATCCCGCCGCGCTGCCGCCGGACAGCAGCCTGTGCGGGATCAAGGGTTCCGTGACGTTCCCTCTAGGGACAGGCGAACATGCAATGGTCTCCGGCATGCTCGGCCTTAGGCTGAGCGCGCAGGAGAGGAAGTGGACCCGAAACCCGCTGGTTGACGGCCTGCGCAACCTAGGGATGAGCGTTGACCAGAGTCTCGGCATCGAGGAGAGCCTCCTGGAGGACCGCATCGTCGTTGCCGTCGAGGTGGCGGACGAGACCGAGCTTCCCGCGATCTATCACACTCTGCGCGGCCTGGTGGTCGAGAAGGTGAGCACCGCGGCCAGCGCGCCCGCTGTCCTGGATTCCTCGTCGCGTTCCGCCCGTTACCGCCGCGTCTACGCCGCCGGGGAGCTCGCGCTTGCACATTTCAGCGCTGCCTGATCGGCGACGCAGCAGCAGCGAGCTTCGATCCCGGGCGCGACATGTCTGCAAAAGATTTCATTCCGGCGGATGACGCCGCCCGGGCAGGCGGCCTTGTCGCATTGCTGAGGGAGGCCCAGGGCGCGCTCATGACCCTTCGGACGCTCACGGATCGCGTGTGCCGATCCTCAAACCTGAGAGCCATTGGCTTTCGAGAGAACGAGCTGCGGTTCCTTTGCGCGGTGCTGGCGGACGGATCGTTCGTCCTGCACCGGCGTGCGATCGCCCTCGGGGCCGCGTTCGAGGCCGAGGCCGCGCCGGCCCGTGGGGAAACGGATTCCGGGAATGCGGAAGTTGAGCCTTTGGCGCTCATCGGGGCCTACAGGAAGTGCTGCAGGCGTCTTTGCGATGCCATTAAGGAAGCCGTGCGAATATCGGACCCGGAATCAATTTCAATGCTGCGGGAGCTGATCCTTCGCCTGGAAAAGCAGCTCTGGGTGATCGACCTCCCTTCCCGCAACTGCGGGGTGGGCGACAGCCGGGCTGTGGCTCTCTTCCTCTCATGCTAGACACTATCGCGATCATCCTGCTGATAGCATGGCTCCTCGGAATGGCTTCGTCCTACACCCTGGGGGGTTACATCTACGCGCTTCTCATCCTTGCCGTCCTCCTTGTTGTCGTGGGCCGCATTAAGAAGCGGCCGAAGGCGTGAGTTCCAGCCGGCCGGGGTTTTCCATGGCCAACGGGTGCCGCGCGTGTTTTGAATGCGTTACTGCCGGGCGTCTTTGACTGGGAACAACGCAAGAGCAAGGATATCCCCTCCATTCGGACCATGCGTCACCTGAGCCCAAGATTTTATTCGCGCCTGATCACGGTGTGGATCGCCCTTTCATTGGGGGGCATCGTCATCGGCTTTTTCTTCTGGCAGCGCCTGAACTCCAGTCTCGAGGCGACAATCGGGAGGGCGCAGCTGCGGGGGCATGTCGATGCTTTGTTCTCGCTCCTCCTGGATGCGGAGGCAGGCGAGCGCGGCTATCTCGTCACGCGGGAGGATAGCTACCTCCAGCCGTTCAGAAGGGCCGAGGAGCAGTTCAGCGCCGAGTTTGACGAGCTGGCGCGCCTGGCACTGAACGACGAGGCGCTGCTGGCGCAGGTCCATGAGCTGCGCGGCCTCTACGAGGTGAAGTTTGCCGAAATGCGGCGAACACTCCGCGCGCGCAACGAGGGCGGCCTCTCGGCGGCCGCGAAGATCCTGCAGACGAACGAGGGCAATGTGGAAATGGAGAGGATCCGCGCGCTGGTGGAGCGCATGAACGGCAGCCCGGATGGCCATGTCTTCGTCAGGGGAGACGCGACCCGGGAGGCGATCCGGCGGGCGCTCTTGACGACAATCGGCTCAAGCCTGCTCGGGCTCGGCGCTGGTCTCCTCGCCTTTTACCTCTCCCGAGTGACCCTCAAGCAGGAGCAGGTCGCCCGAACGCTTGCCGAGCAGGCGCTGGCCGCCTCTCGCGCCGTCCAGGAAAAGAGCGATGTCCTCGCAAACATGAGCCACGAGATCAGGACCCCGATGAACGCTATTCTCGGCTTCAGCGACCTCCTCTCAACCGACCTCCCCTCGGCGGGCAAGGACCGCGGCTACGCCAAGGCCATCCATGAAAGCGCTCTCTCCCTCCTGCAGCTGATCAACGACATTCTGGACCTGTCCAAAATTGAGGCCGGCAAGATGGTCCTTAACCCGGAGCCGACGGCCCTGCCGGAGATAGCTGAGCTCCTTCAGACCATGTTCGCGCAGCAGGCGGCGGCGAAGGGCGTGAAGATGGAGTTCACCTTCGAGCCGGGCATACCCCACGCGCTCATGATCGACCGCTCAAGGCTCCGCCAGATCCTCGTGAACCTCCTCGGGAACGCGCTCAAGTACACGGAGCGCGGCAGGATCGGGGTCCGCATCGGATGGGAGCTGGATGCGGAGAAGCGCGACCGCGGCACCCTCCGGGTCGAGGTGAGCGACACGGGGATTGGAATCCCCCCGGACCGACTGAACGAGATCTTCCAGCCGTTCGTCCAGGTCGACGCCACGCGCGCCCCCGAGAAGCAGGGCACCGGCCTCGGACTGAGCATTGTCAAGCGGCTCATCCAGAGGATGGGGGGGGCGATAGCCCTCGAGAGCACCGTGGGCGAGGGGAGCACGTTCAGGCTCACCTTTCCGGGCGTTGCCATTTCTCCGCGGCTGCCGGCGGCGGAGCTCGCGGACAGCAACGAGCTGATCGACTTCAATGACCTCGTCCCGTTTCGGCTGCTTGTAGTTGACGACAATTCGGTGAACCGCGAGCTCCTGGAGGGCATTTTCCGGGAAACCCACCACACATTGAGCTACGCTGCCGATGGCCTGGAGGCGGTGGAGGGCGTCCGCAGGCAGATTCCGGACGTGGTACTGATGGATATAAGGATGCCAAGGATGAACGGGCGTGCCGCCCTTGATGAAATCCGAAAGATTCCCGGCGCGGAAGTGATTCCGATCGTGGCGGTCACCGCGTCCGCCATGACGGATGACGCCTACATCCAGAGGGGACTGTTTGCCGGCTTCGTCCGGAAGCCGTTCACAAGGCGGGCGCTCTTTCGGGAGCTGGCCGGGTATTTCCCAAGGCAGGCAACTCGCAAGCCGACCAACGGGGGAGGTCCCGCCGCCACCCAGGATTCCCCCGTCGCGGCCGGCAAACCCAATGTTATCCAGTGGACCGCCCTTGTGGAGACCCTCAGGGGAATTGAATCGGGCCTCTGGCCCTCCGTTCGCAATGGGGGGGCGATCAATGAAACCCGGGACTTTGCCCTCAGGCTGATCGAGGTGGGACGCAGGGCGGGTTGCGGCCCCCTCGTCAATTATGCAGAATCGCTCGTCCAGGATGCCGACACCTACGCTGTCAGCCGAATGAGCACACGCCTAAACGACTTTCCAGCTTTGATACAATCGATAGTTGATGGCATTGTGCTGGCGGAGCAAAAGCCATGAACACCGATTTTATTCCCGCCAGGATCCTCGTCGTCGACGATCAGGAGGCGAATGTCCAGGTGCTGGGCGGCATGCTGGGCCAGCTGGGCTATGAGATCGTGCCGGTGACCAACGGCGCGCATGCTCTCCAGCGGCTCGCCGCCCGGCCCGCGGACCTGATCCTGCTCGACGCGCTGATGCCCGGAATGGACGGTTTCGAGGTCTGCCGCCGAATCCGCGCAATGCCCGAGTTCTCTGGGATCCCCGTGGTGTTCCTTTCCGCGGCCGACGACAAGGCATTCATCGTGCGCGCGCTTGAGGCGGGTGCCGTCGACTACGTGACAAAGCCGTTC
>PMSP01000401.1 GCA_003168315.1 Opitutaceae bacterium | reverse complement strand
GGATCAGCTCGGAGAGCATGAACACGCGCTTGCCGGGATTCTCGGTCAGGGTCTCGTAGGCGCGCTCGATCGCGTTCTTAACGCCCAGGCAGAAGCCGAAATGGCTCGGGACCAGGTAGTGGACTGCGCCGAAGTCGAGGAGGACGGGGGCCGTCGCGGTGCGCTCCTGGCGGCGGGCAAGGGCCTTTATGGCCGCGCACAGCCTCGACTGGTAGATCGCCCCCGCCTCGGCGTCCTGGACGTAGACCGCCCTGTTGCGCTCCTTCTCGGGGCGGAACTTGTAGATGAATTCGTTCTCACCCATCCCGAGGTACGGGATCTCGACCAGGTGGGGCTCGAGCTCCTTCAGCATGCCCGCGAGGAACGGGGCGAGCCTGTCGGGCCTGGACTCGAGCTCCCCGACGGGTCGGAACTCGACCTCGGGGTCGGTGGATGCTCCCTGGACCTGGGCCAGGTGGACCCGGACTGATTGGCCCGCGGACACCGCGCTGAACTGCTCCACCGGATCGGTGAACTCTGCGAACGAGGACCGGAGACCCTGGAGCGCCGCCGCCCGGCCGGAACCCGTGAAGGGCAGCTCCGCCTTCGACCCCCGCAGGCGAACGGCCAGCCGGTTGTTGCCATCGAAGGCGAGGATGCAGTCCAGCTGCGAAACGGCGACCCCTGGGGGCGTTGGCATGCGGCTAATGTGCCCCACGGTCAGGCATTCGGCAAGGCCGCCGAGAGGGCGTCCCGGAGCTTGGCGACGTCGCGGCCGCCGCCCATGGCGAAGTCGGGCTTCCCGCCGCCCTTGCCGCCGAGGAGGATGCTGAGCTCGTTCACGATCCTGCCGGCCTGGTGGCCGGCCTTGATCGCGGCAGGCGAGGAAAAGGCGACCACGGTTGCCTTGTCGCCGAACACGGAGCCCAGGCGGACGACGCCGTCGCCGAGCTGCGCCAGGACCTGCGAGCCCAGCGCCCGGAGGGCGTCGGGGGACTCGACCGCGACAACGGCGGAGACAAACCTGAGGCCTCCCTCGACGACGGCCCTGGCCGCGAGGTCGCTGGCCAGGCTCGCCGAGGCCTTCTGCTCGAAGGAGCGCAGCTTGCGCTCCGTATCGGCCTTCTCGGCCAGGAGGGACTCGACGCGGCCCTCGAGCTCCTCCCTGGCGGCGCCGAGCTTCTGAGCCACGAAGTCGACCGTGTCGAAGGCGTGCCGCGCCCGCATGAAGGCGCCCTCGCCGGCAACGGCCTCGATTCGCCTCGTTCCCGCGGCGATCGCGCCCTCGTGGACGACCTTGATCAGGCCGACCTCGCCCGCGCTCGCGACGTGGGTCCCCCCGCAGAGCTCAAGGCTGTAGCCGCCGATGTCCACGACTCGGACGACCTTGCCGTATTTCTCGCCGAAGAAGGCGAGCGTCCCCTCGGGCTTCTTGTCAAAGTCGACCTCGTAGGACTCGACCCGGGCGTTATCCAGGACCTTCTCATTCACGAGCGCCTCGATCTCGCGCAGCTGGGCATGCGTGACCGCCTCGAAATGCGAGAAGTCAAAGCGCAGGCGGTCGGGCGCGTTGAGCGACCCGGCCTGGCGGACGTGGGTCCCGAGCACCTTCCGAAGCGCCCAGTGGAGGAGATGGGTCGCCGTGTGGTTTCGCTGGATCGCGCGCCGCCTGGTCGGATCCACGGAAAGGTCGGCGGAAGCCCCGGCGGCGGGCACGGCGGAGCCGGCGGCTATCCTGTGGAGGTGCCGCCCCGACTTGTCCCTGATGGTGTCCTCAATGGCGACGGCGTTGCCCCCGATGAGGGCGTGGCCCGAGTCTCCCAGCTGTCCGCCCATCTCCGCGTAGAAGGGCGTTGTGTCGAAGACGAGAAACACGCCCTGCGGCGTCGTGACGACGTCGGCGACGGTGGCATGGGTCCCCTGTGCCGGGTCGAGCGTGTAGCCGGTGAACGGGGTGGGGGCATGGGTCGTCGGGCCCGAGCCCTCGGTAGCGGCCAGGATGACCTCCCTCTTGACCGCGGAGCGACCCCGCTCGCGCTGCTTTTCCATGAGCTCCTCGAAGCCGGCGGCTTCCACCCTTATGCCGCGCTCGGTCGCGATCACCTGGGTGAGGTCGAGCGGGAATCCGTAGGTATCGTAGAGCTCGAACACGACCGGGCTGCTGAGGGAGCCGCCCGACGCCGCCTCGTCAAAGCGCCTGAGGCCGCGCTCGAGCGTTCGCCCGAAGCTCTCCTCCTCCGACTTCACCACCCGGGCGATGAGGGATTCCTGGCGCTTGAGCTCCGGGAAGACGCCGCCCAGGGACTCGACGACGGGCCCCACGAGCTTCTCCATGAAGCCGGCCGCCATCCCCAGGTTGCGCCCATAGAGGGCGGCCCGGCGCAGGATCCTGCGGATGACATAGTTTCGACCCTCGTTGCCGGGAAGGATGCCGTCGGAGATGGCGCAGGAGACGCAGCGCGCATGGTCGGCGAGCACGCGGAAGGCGACATCGGTCTGCTCCTGCTCGGACAGCCCGCGGCGCCGGGTCGGGACCGTGCCCTTGTAGGATTTTCCGGAGAGCTCCGCGACCCTGGCGAAGAGGGGCGCGAACACGTCGGCGTCGTAGTTCGACGGCTCGCCGGAAAAGTCGGTGAACCCCTTGGTCGTCGCGGCGATCCCGGCTACGCGCTCGAATCCCATGCCGGTGTCGACGTGCTTCGCGGCCAGGTGAGAGAAGGTGCCGTCCGGGTTCGCATTGAACTGGATGAACACGTGGTTCCATATCTCGATGCAGCGCGGCGAGCCCGAGTTGACGAGCCTGCGCCCCTCTGCCTCGTCGTCGGAGGCGAGGAGGTTGACGTTGATCTCCGAGCACGGCCCGCAGGGTCCCGTTTCGCCCATCATCCAGAAATTGTCCTTCCTGCCGCCGCGGATGACGTGGACCTCGGGGTCGAGGCCCGCCTTCCGGAAAATGCCCGACCAGATGTCGAAGGCCTCCTTGTCGAAGTCGGAGGGGTCGCCGGCCGCCTTGTCCGGCGAATAGACGGTCGTGAATATCCTCTTCGCGGGAACGTGCCACACCTTGGTGAGCAGCTCCCATCCCCACTCGAGGGACTCCCTCTTGAAGTAGTCGCCGAACGACCAGTTGCCCAGCATCTCGAAAAACGTGTGGTGGTAGGTGTCGAATCCCACGTCCTCCAGGTCGTTGTGCTTGCCGCCGGNNCGCGCCCCGGCCCAATGGGAGACGTCGGGGGCCCTGTCGCCGAGGAAGATCGGGACAAACTGATTCATCCCGGCATTCGTGAACAGGAGGCCCGGGGAATCGGGGAGGAGGGAGGCCGACGGCACGACCGTGTGCCCGCGCTCGGCGAAGAAATCCAGGAAAGACTGCCGAATGTCGGAGGACTTCATAGCGAGGCGATGACCGCGTCGGCCATCGCGCGGGTGCCCACCGACGCGCCNNCCGAAGCTGTAGCGCAGCATGAGCGCCGTCGAAAGGATCTGCGCGCACGGGTTCGCGATCCCCCTGCCGGCGATGTCGGGTGCGGTGCCACCCGCCGGCTCGTAGAGGCCGAAGGGCAGGCCAAGCGAGTTGCGCCCCGCGCCCAGTGACGCCGACGAGAGCATGCCGAGCGAGCCGCAGATGACCGCCATCTCGTCCGAGAGGATGTCCCCGAACATATTCTCGGTCACGAACACGTCGAACTGGT
>PMSP01000336.1 GCA_003168315.1 Opitutaceae bacterium | reverse complement strand
GACGGCCTTGCGGCCGGCAAGGGGGTCGTCGTCGCCGCGACCCTCTCCGAGGCCGAGTCCGCCGTCGGGGAGATGATTGACCAGGGCAAGTTCGGCTCCGGCGGGAGGCAGGTCCTGATCGAGGACTGCCTCGAGGGCGAGGAGACCTCGATACTCGTCGTCGTCTCGGGCCGGGACTACGTCATCCTGCCGACCTCCCAGGACCACAAGCGGGTCGGCGACGGGGACACGGGCCCCAACACGGGCGGGATGGGAGCCTATTCGCCGGCGGAGGTGGTGACGCCCGCCCTCATGTCGGCGATCGAGCAGCGGATCGTGCGGCCCTCCGTGGACGCCATCGCGTCCGAGGGGATCGATTTCTGCGGCACACTCTTCATCGGGATCATGCTGACGGCCGACGGCCCGAAGGTGCTCGAGTTCAACACCCGCTTCGGAGACCCGGAGACCCAGGCCGTCCTCCCGAGGCTGGAGAGCGACCTCCTGGGGCTCCTCTGGGCCGCCGCCCGGAGCTCCCTCGCGGGCTTCACGCTCCGGGTCCGTCCCGAGCACGCGATCTGCGTCGTCATAAGCGCGAAGGGGTACCCCGGGACGTACCCCTCGGGGGACGCCGTGGAAATCCCGGCCGTCCTTCCGCCCGGGGTAACCATCCTTCACGCGGGCACGTCGAGGGACCGGGCCGGCAGGCTCGTCACCTCCGGGGGCCGCGTCCTCGGCGTCACTGCGACCGGCCCCACCCTCCGCGCGGCCGCGGCGGCCGCCTACGAGGCATGCGAGGCGATCGGGTGCCCTTCGAAATATTATCGCCGAGACATCGGCGCCCGGCAATTAAGACGCCTGTGAAACGCGCCCTCCCGATCTGGCCACTCATCGTCGCAGCCTGCGCCGCGTCCCGGGCGCCGGCGGCCACCCTCGTGCGCGACCTCGGCCAGGGGCTGACCTATTACCGCGTCCACGAGCTTCCGCTCGACATGCCCGCCCCGACCTCGGGGAAGCCCGGGCCCTGCATCCTCGACATCCGGTATGCGAAGTCCGACGAGGGCAGCGCCGGCGCCCTCCGGGCCTGGGTGATGTTCAACGCCTCGGCCCGGGCGCCCGTGTTCGTCCTCGAGAACGCGCAGACCGACCCGGCGCTCCTGGCCGCGCTTCCCGCAACGGGGCCGCCGGGCTTCGTCGTCCTGGCGCCGGCCTCCGCCCAGATGGCCCCCCTCATCTCCGTCAACGTGTCCCCCGAGGCCGACCGCAGGGCCTACGACGCCCTGGAGAAGGGGTCGGACGTCCAGTCACTCCTCAGCGACTACCCCGACAAGCCGAGGATCGACGAGGCCTACCTCGAGAAGGAGCACATCGCCGACAGCGATGCGCCCGATGTCATCTCCGACAAGCCGCCTCCGCCGCGCCCCCTGGTCGACGCCATGCTCCAGCGGGCGGTCCAGCTTCACCGGGGCCTGCTTGCCCTCAAGAAGATACAATAGGCTGGCCGCCAGCCCGCGCAGGGTTTTGCCTTTTGCGGTGATCCGTGTCCCTTTATTCCACAGATGCCCGATCCGGGACATATCCTAGTCGTTTGCACGGGCAATATTTGCAGAAGCCCGATGGGCGCCGCGCTCCTCCGGCATGCGCTGGCCGCGCAGCCCGAGCCGCTGCGTTCGCTCAAGGTGGTCTCGGCCGGTGTCGCCAGCCGCTCCGGCCAGGCCGCGAGCCCCCATGCCGTCACCGCCCTTAAGAAGGTGGGGATCGACCTGAAGGGGCACCTGAGCCAGCCCCTCACCCAGGGCCTCCTCGACCACGCGCTCCTCGTCCTCTGCATGACCGGGGCCCATAGGGACATGATCGAGGACATGGCGGAGCCCGCGCCGCAGCGCGTCCACCTGTTCAGGGACTTCACCGGGGCCAAGGGCGAGCGCGAGATCCCGGACCCCTACGGCCTGCCCCTGCCGGCCTATGAGTCCAGCCGGGACGTGATGGTGGCCGACGTCCCGTCCATCATCGCCTACCTGCAGAAGCTCCCGGCGGCGGCCCTGTCGGGGCGCTGAAGAGCCGGGGCCGGCCGGGTAGCCGGGCCGCGAGCGAAAAAGTTTTGCCTCCGGGGCCGTTTGCGCGAGCGTTGCCCTTTCCCTCATGCTCAACACCGCGCCGCTCAGGAGCCTAGACCCAGAAATCCACTCCGCGATCGCGGCCGAACTCGGCCGCCAGCAGAGCCACATCGAGCTCATCGCGTCAGAGAACTTCACCTACCCGGCGGTGCTGGAGGCGCAGGGAAGCGTCCTCACGAACAAGTACGCCGAGGGATACCCGGGGAGGCGCTGGTACGGCGGCTGCGAGTTCGTGGACAAGGTGGAGCTGCTGGCGATCGACCGGGCGAAGCGCCTCTTCGGCGCGGAGCACGCGAACGTCCAGCCCCACTCCGGATCGCAGGCCAACTTTGCCGTGTACACGTCGGTGCTCCAGCCCGGCGACAAGATTCTCGCCATGAACCTGAGCCACGGCGGGCACCTGACCCATGGCAACCCCGCGAACTTCTCCGGCAAGCTCTACCAGGTGGTGGCCTACGGCGTCAGGGAGGACAACCAGCTGATCGACTACGACCTGCTGGCCGAGGTCGCCATGAGGGAGAAGCCGAAGATGATCACCGTCGGGGCGAGCGCGTACTCTCGGGCCATCGACTTCGCCCGCATGGGGGAGATCGCCCGCGCCTCGGGCGCGCTCCTCTTCGCGGACGTGGCCCACATCGCGGGCCTCGTGGTCACCGGCCTCCACCCCTCCCCGATCCCGCACGCCGATTTCGTCACGACCACCACCCACAAGACGCNNCGCCGCCAAGGCCGTCTGCTTCAACGAGTGCCTGAAGCCCGAGTTCAAGTCCTACTCCGAGCAGATCATCCGCAATTCCCGGGCCCTCTCCGCTGCGATGTCCGGCCGGGGCTACCGGATCGTCTCGGGCGGGACGGACAACCACCTGCTCCTCGCCGACCTGCGGGCCAACCTGCCCGAGCTGACCGCCAAGAAGGCGCAGGAGACCCTCGACCTCGCCAACATCACCTGCAACA
>PMSP01000296.1 GCA_003168315.1 Opitutaceae bacterium | reverse complement strand
CCGACGAGGAAGGCCGCCTGGATGTAGGCGCTCTTCTCCTTCACGGCGGGGTCGCTGCTCCCGTGCGCGCCCAGCAGGAACACGACAAGCGGCGTCGCGACGAGCGTGTAGAGGTGGAGCTCCAGCCCGTCAAAGAGCCACCCGAGCCACGCCGCCGCCCCCGACTTCCACTGCCGGGGTGTGATGCCGGCGAGGCTCGAGGGGCTGGCAGTCACGCCCGGCCGGCTGTCACTTCTTCTTCGCCTGCAGGTCGGCCACCGCGGCCTGCGCCGCCGCGAGCCNNCGCCGTGCTCGCCGCAGATGCCCAGCTTGATGCCCGGCCTCGTCCTTGAGCCCTTCTCGATCGCGGTCTTCATCAGCTGGCCGACGCCGGTCTGGTCGATCGACGCGAAGGGGTTCTTCTTCAGGATCTCCGCCTCCTGGTAGGCGCCGAGGAACGAGCCCGAGTCGTCGCGGGACATGCCGAGGCAGGTCTGCGTGAGGTCGTTCGTCCCGAAGCTGAAGAACTCGGCAGTCTCGGCGATCTCGTCGGCGGTGAGCGCCCCGCGCGGGATCTCGATCATCGTGCCGACAGTATAGGCGATCTTCGCCTTCCGCTCGGCCTGGACAGCCTTGGCGACCTCGTGGACGACGGCCACCTGGAGATCGAGCTCCCTCTTGAACCCCACGAGCGGGATCATGATCTCGGGCTTCGCCTTGAAGCCCTGCGTGTTGGCGTCGGCGGCGGCCTCGAACACGGCGCGGGCCTGCATGGCCGTGATCTCCGGGTACTTGATCCCGAGGCGGCAGCCGCGGAAGCCTAGCATCGGGTTGAACTCGTGGAGCTCGTTCACACGCTGGGTGATCTTCTCCGCCGGTATGTTCAGCTTCTTCGCCAGGTCCGCCTGGGACTCCGCGGAGTTCGGGAGGAACTCGTGGAGCGGCGGGTCAAGGAAGCGGATTGTCGCCGGGAACCCCTTGAGCGCCTTGAATATCCCGAGGAAATCCGCGCGCTGGTAGGGCAGGAGCTTCGCCAGGGCCGCCTCGCGGTCGGCGAGGTTGCCGGCGAGGATCATCTCGCGCATGGCGTCGATGCGGTCGCCCTCGAAGAACATGTGCTCTGTGCGGGTGAGCCCGATGCCGACGGCCCCGAAAGCGAGGGCGTTCTGGGTCTGCTCGGGCGTGTCCGCGTTCGTGCGGACCGACATCCGGGTCGCCTGGGCGCACCACTTCATCAGCTGGTTGTAGTTCTTGAACTTCTCGGTGGCCTGGGCGGCCTTGTCGCCGTGGATGAGGCCGGCCACGATCTCGGACGGCGCGGTCTTGATCTGCCCCGCGTAGACGACGCCGAGCGTCCCGTCGATCGAGAGGAAGTCGCCCTCGTTGAAGGTCTGGCCGGAGACGGTCATCGTCTTCTTGTCATAGTCGACATTGAGGGTGGACGCCCCGCAGACGCATACCTTGCCCATCTGGCGGGCGACGAGGGCGGCGTGCGAGGATACTCCGCCCCGGGCGGTCAGGATGCCCTCGGCGGCTATCATCCCGCGCAGGTCCTCCGGCGAGGTCTCGATTCGGACGAGGAGCGCCTTCTCGCCCCTCTGCTCGGCCGCCACGGCGCGGTCGGCGTTGAAATAGATCCTTCCGGTGGCGGCCCCGGGGCCGGCGGGAAGGCCGCTCGCAATCACCTTGGCCTTCTTCACCTCGGCCAGGTCGAACACGGGCGCGAGGAGCTGCTCAAGCTGGTCGGCCGGGTTTCGCAGGATCGCCGTCTTCCAGTCGATCAGCTTCGACTTGACCATGTCCACCGAGAACTTGAGGGCCGCCATGGCGGTGCGCTTCCCGTTGCGGGTCTGCAGCATGAAGAGCTTCCCCTCCTGGATCGTGAACTCGATGTCCTGGACGTCCTTGAAATGGCTCTCGAGGATCGCGCGGACCTTGAGGAGCTCCGCGTAGGACTTCGGCATCTGGTCCTTCAGCTTGAGGACCGGCTCCGGCGTGCGGACGCCGGCGACGACGTCCTCGCCCTGGGCGTTGATGAGGAACTCCCCGTAGAACTCGTTCGTCCCGTTGGCCGGGTTGCGGGTGAAGGCGACGCCTGATCCCGATGTCTCCCCGGTGTTGCCATAGACCATGGCCTGGACGTTCACGGCCGTGCCCCATTCCGAGGGGATCCCGTACTTGCGGCGGTAGACGATCGCCCGGTCGTTCATCCATGAGCCGAAGACGGCGCCCGAGGCGCCGCGCAGCTGGTCCCAGGGATCGTTCGGGAACACCTTGCCCGTGCGCTCGAGGACGAGGGCCTTGAAGCGCTTGACGAGCTCCCTCTGGTCCTCGGCCGAGAGCTTCGAGTCCTCGACGTTGGTGTGGTACTTCTGGTGCTTGTAGCCCTCGATCGCCGTCTCGAACGGCTCATGGTCCTCGCCCTCCTTCTTCTGGACCCCGAGGACGACATCCCCGTACATCTGGATGAAGCGCCGGTAGCAGTCCCACGCGAAGCGCTCGTTCTTCGTGGCCTTGGCCAGCGAGAGCACGGTCTGGTCGTTCAGGCCGAGGTTGAGGATCGTGTCCATCATCCCGGGCATGGAGTCGCGCGCGCCCGAGCGGACGGCGACAAGGAGCGGGAAGCCCGCGGCGTCCCCGAACCTGTATCCCATGATGGATTCCATGTTCCGGACGCCTGCCTCCATCTGGGCCTGGAGCGAGGACGGGTAGCTGCGCTTGTTGGCGTAGAAGTAGGTGCAGACCTCCGTCGTGATCGTGAAACCCGGGGGGACCGGCAGTCCGATACGCGTCATCTCGGCCAGGTTCGCGCCCTTGCCCCCGAGGAGGTTCTTCATGCCGCCGTTGCCGTCGGCGTTGCCCGATCCCCATGCGTACACGTACTTGATGGCCTTCTTGGAGGCGGATTTCTTAGCCGAAGCCGGGGCTTTCGCGCGCGACTTCTTGGAATTGGATTTGGCGGCCATGTCGATGGGTCTGTGTTTGGAAAAAAGGGCGATATGCGGGCTGCGCAAAACGCTGATCCCAACGGCTCACGCGGGGGCCTGTCAACCGTCGAGCTTGGACCATAAAAAAATGGTCGCATCCCAGGGCCGCCCCTTCCAACACTCGGGTCCGTGCTTCCAGACGCCGACCACCGCATCAGGCTCCAGGTATTCGAGGGCCCGCTCGACCTGCTGCTCTTCCTGATACGCAAGAACGAGATAGACATCTACGACATCCCGATCGAGTCGGTCACGAAGCAGTACGTCGCCGTCCTGCGCTCGATGCAGCAGCTGGACCTCGACGTTGCCGGGGAATTTTTCGTCATGGCCGCCTCGCTGATGGAGATCAAGAGCCGGATGCTGCTGCCGAAGGGCCAGCACGCAGTCGATCCGGACGCCGATGGCCAGGACGAGATGGACCCCCGGTGGGAGCTCGTCCACCAACTCCTCCAGTACAAGAAGTTCAAGGATGCGTCCGCGCGCCTGGCTGAGATGGCGCGCCTGCAGCGCGACCTCATGGACCGCCAGGGCTCAAGCCGCCCGGCCGACTCGCTCGACCGCCCGCTCAGGGGCGTGAGCCGGATCGAACTCTGGAACACCTTCAACCAGGTCCTGCGGCGACTGGCCGAGAAGCTCGTCGTCGGCGAGATCCACGACGAGACCGTGACCGTGGCCGACCAGATGGAGTGGCTCCTCGAGAGGATGCGCGGCGAAAGGAGCTTCATCTTCTCGAGGCTGTTCGACGCAGGCGTCTCCCTCAGGTGCCTGGTCGCCACGTTCCTCGCCGTGCTGGAACTCACGCGGGTCGGGAAGATGCGCCTTCGCCAGGACGAGTCCTTCACCGAAATCGTCTGCGACGCCGCCGACGAAAACCCGCTTGAAACGCCGGAGGACGCGGCCACGGTGGAACTGTGACAAAGAAGAAACGGAAACGCGGGCCGGCGGCCCTCCTCGGGGTGGGCCTCGACAACGACGACGGCCACCGGCGCATAACGACCGGCGAGAAGTTCGCGATCCTCGGGGGCTCCGCCGAGACGCACGAGAGGATGACGGAGACGGTCGTCAAGACCTTCGAGGAGCTCAAGCTGCGGGGAAAACACCTCGAGGAAGTGCCCAAGGTCGAGCTTGCCGAGATCATCAAGAAGGCCGAGCCGCGCTAGCCGCCCGGTTTGCTTTTTCAGCCGACAGACGTTTACTTATAGCCACAAGCCTATGTCCGACAAGATCACCAACCTGACCACAGATACCTTCAAGGCCGCAGTCGCCTCGGCGTCGACGCCCCTCCTCGTCGACTTTTGGGCGCCGTGGTGCGGTCCCT
>PMSP01000063.1 GCA_003168315.1 Opitutaceae bacterium | reverse complement strand
ATCACCTGCTTGGCCGTCTGCGCCGCGATGCGGCCCAGAGTGGAGGGATCGATCTCCTTCTCGACAACCTCGCCGATCACGGCGCCGGTCTTGACGGCCTGGGCCTTCTCCACATGGATCTCCGTCTTGGGGTTGCTGACGGAATCAACCACCTTCATGAGCGCCCAGGCGTGCAGCTGCCCGTTCTTGGGATTGATGTCGATCTTGAGCTCCTGACCAGAGTTAACCCCCTTCTGGGCAGCAGTCTTAAGCGCATTCGCAATGGTCGCGATCATGTCCGCGCGCGGAATGCCCTTCTCTTTCTCCATGTACTCAAGGACGGAAAGAATCTCGCTGCTCATAGGTTGGAATTGTGGGAAAAAAAAAGCGGGCCCCAGGGCCCACTTTCAACTAAAAGTGAGTGTGATAAAGAACGTGTAACATACCCCGCGCCCGCAAATCTTGTCAAGCCTACCCCCGGCGGGGCGCGGGCGGGCGGGCCGACCGGCCGAATTCGGCGCCGCGAAAGGCGCCCAATTCCGCATGGTGTTCTCAAACCGGGGGTTGATTCGGCGCTCCCTGGACGGGTAAATTGGAGAAATGGTGCCGCAAAGCCAACGAGCGCAGGGCCGCCTCGCCCTCGCCGGCTGGGGCGCGGTGATCCTCGGGCTTGTCCTCGCCTGCTACTGGCCCGCGCTGACCGGGGCGATGGTCTGGGACGACGGATCGCACGTGACGCGCGCGGACCTGAGGGGATTGTCCGGGCTCGGCCGAATCTGGTCCGGGGTAAGGGCCACGGAGCAGTACTACCCGGTCCTCCACTCTGCCTTCTGGGTGGAGCACCGGATCTGGGGCGACTCGACCCTGGGCTATCACCTGGCAAACGTCGTCCTGCACGCGCTTGCGTGCTGCCTCCTCGCCGTCGTTCTCCAGAGGCTCGGCGGCCTGCGCGGGCGGCCGCCGGAATCGCCGGGGGGGCCGCATCCGGGAGCGCTCCCCGCCGGCGCCGCCGTGCTGGCCGCCGTCCTCTTCGCCGTCCATCCGGTCTGCGTGGAGTCGGTCGCGTGGATGTCGGAGCAGAAGAACACGCTCTCCCTCAACTTCTACCTCCTGGCCGGCCTCGCCTTCCTCTCCTTCCGGGAGAGCGGGCGGCTGCGGAGCTACCTCCTCGCCTCCGCGCTCTTCGTCCTCGCCCTCGGGACGAAGAGCGTCACCTCGAGCCTGCCCGCGGCGCTCCTGGTCGTCCTCTGGTGGGTCAACGGCCGCGTTTCATGGAGGCGCGAGGTGCGGCCCCTCATCCCCTGGTTCCTGGCGGCGCTCGCGGCGGGGGTCGTGACGGCATGGGTCGAGCGCTCGGTGATCGGCGCGAGCGGCGCCGTCTTTGTCCTTCCGCCCCTGCAGCGCCTCCTCCTCGCGTCGCGCATCCTCTGGTTCTACCTGTCCAAGCTGGCGTGGCCTTCTGAGCTCCTCTTCTTCTACCCGCACTGGGACGTGCCGGCGGAGTCCGGCGCCTGGTACGGCTACCTCGCGGCGGCCGTCGCCCTCACGCTGGTCCTGTTCCTCATCAGGGGCCGATGCCGCGGCCCGCTTGCGGCGTGGCTGTTCTTCGCGGGCTCGCTCTTCCCGGCGCTCGGGTTCGTCAACGTGTACCCGTTCCTCTTCTCCTACGTCGCCGACCACTTCCAGTACCTGGCAAGCCTCGGGATATTCGCGGCCGCGGCGATCGGCTTCGCCGGCGCGCTTTCCCGGCTTGCGCCGGCCCTGCGGCCGGCCGGCTGGGCCGTCGCCGCGGTCGTGATCGCCGCGCTCGTTTTGAGGTCGAACCGGCAGAGCCGCGAGTACCAGGGTCCGGAGCCCCTGTACCGCGCGATCCTGGCCGGAAACCCGGAGTCCTGGAAGGCCCACGACCTGCTGGGAGACGAGCTCTCGGCGCGGCCTGGAGGTTCCGCGGAGGCGCTGGGGGAGTTCAGCCGGGGCGTTGACTTGAACCCCGCCGACGGGGAGGCGCAGAACAACCTCGGCACGATGCTGCTGCGGGTCTCGGGCGACAAGGCGGCCGCGCGGGAGCACTTCCTCCTCGCCGAGCGCTACGCGCCCGGCCTCGCCGAGCCCCACCTGAACCTCGCGAACATCCTGGCCGGGACGCAGGGAGGGGGCGCCGAGGCCCTCCGGGAGTACCGCGAGGCCTTGCGCCTGAACCCGAACAGCGTGGCGGCGCACTTCGGTCTCGCGAATGCGCTCGCGGCGGCCCCCATGGGGGAGGCCGAGGCCGTGTCGGAATACGAGGCGGCGCTGAGCCTCGACCCGGAGAACGTTCCGGCCAGGGTGAACCTGGCCGGCGAACTCGCGAGGATCCCCGGGAGGGAGGCCGACGCGCTGGCCAACTATGCCCGGGTTCTCCACTCGCACCCGGGACTCGCGCCCGTCCACTTCAACCTCGCGATCCTGCTCTCCAGGCTCCCGGGACGCTCGGACGACGCCGTCGCCGAGTACCTGGAGACGCTGAGGATAAACCCGGGGTTTGCCGACGCGCACCGGAACCTCGGGATCGAGTACGCGAAAAAGGGGCTGATCGACAAGGCGGAGTACGAGTGGAGGCTGGCGCTGGAGATCAACCCCGGGTTCTCCGACCTTCGGGAGAGGCTCGAGCTCCTCCAGCGGGAAAAGGCTCGCTAGGGCCAGGGGCTCCCCCGGGCCGAAAGACCGGATAAGGTTGAAACAATTCCCGCGGAAACAAGACTGTGGAGTTTACGTGAACCCCGAGCCAGTTTCAACGCCAGCCCCCGCCGTCCCGGCGAAGAAGGCCCCCATCGGGCTGAAGATCATCGCGGGCGCGAAGATCACGAAGGGCGTGGCCCTGTCGGGGCTCTCGCTCGGGGTGTTCGACATGATCCACCGGAACGTGGCCGCCGTCGCCCTCCACTTCGTCCAGCTGGCCCGGATTTCCCCTGAGAACCACTACGTCGAGCTTGCGCTGGAGAAGCTGGGCCTGGTCGAGCCGTCGACGTTGATCCGACTGGGGATGCTTTCGGCGCTCTATGCCTCGATCCAGCTGCTCGAGGGCCTGGGCCTGTGGTTCGGCGCCGCCTGGGCGGAGTACCTGGTCGTCATCTCCACCGCCCTGTTCGTTCCTGAGGAATGCCTCGCCACGGCCCGCCACTTCACATGGTTCAAGGTGTCCATCCTCCTGCTGAACGCCCTCATATTGGCGTACGTTGTCCACGTCGTCTGGCGCAGGTATCGGGAGAGGAAGGCGGCGCCGGTGCTCCAGGAAGCCTAGGCCCGCCGGCGAAAAATGGCTCTTCATCGGGAAGTGGGGACATGGCGCCCGTAACGGGCTACCATGTCCCCGATGATGACTGAACTAACGCTTTCTGGATACCGCACTATCCAGGTTGAGCGCAAACAATTGAAAGTGCGGTTCTTCCTTGAGGCCGAAGAGAGGCCCCAAGCGTGCCCTTGCTGCGGAGGCGATCGCCTCCGCAGCAAGGGCCGGTACCAACGCAGGGTCAGGCACTTGGACTGCTGCGGCTTGGAGTGCTGGCTTCAGATTGATTGCCACCGGTGGCGGTGCATGGGCTGCGAGCGCAGTTTCGTGCAGCCGCTGCCCGGCATTACTCCCAGGCGGCACAGCACGGAGCGCTGGCGAGAGGAAATGTACCGGCGCCACGACGACGGCATCTGCGCGTCGCGGCTGTCGCAAAGGGAACACTTGGGCCAGGCAACGGTAAGCCGGATCTACGCGCAGTTTACCGAACGCAAGGCCAAGGAGAGGTTGAGTCTGGATTGCCCGAGGTTCCTGGGCATAGACGAGCATACCCTGCATCGAGGCCAGCGCTTCATGACGACCTTTTGCGATCTGAAGAAGCACCGGGTCTTCGACATTAGCCCGGGGCGCAGTGAGCCGGAATTGGCCGGTTATCTCTCCACGCTTCGCGGTCGTGACGGAGTCCGGATGGTGTGCATCGATCTGTCGAACACCTACCGCCTTCTCGTCAAACGCTGGTTCCCCAGAGCGAGGATCGTGGCGGATCGCTTCCACGCGGTGCGCGTGGCGGGAATGCATCTCATGCGCGTAGCCCGCCAGCTCTGTCCCGATCTCGGCTGGAACCGAGCGTGGCTTGGCCTGCTGCGCAGCCGAGCCCATCGTTTGGAACCCCATCAACGCCAAAACCTGGAAGCACTCTTCGCCCGGTATCCCGAGCTCCAGGCGGTCTACGAACTCAAAGAGCAGATCTTCTCGCTCTTGTGCCTGAAAAACCAGTCACCAGACCAATGCCGCGACAACGCCCGCCAGCTCTTCGGCTTTATCGAAACCCTGCGAGGCAGCGGCCTCGAGGCCGCTGCTACCCTCGCCAAAACCCTGTCCGAATGGACCGAGGAAATTGGCTGCATGTGGCGCTTCACCAGGAACAACGCCATTACCGAGGGCTTCCATCGTAAGATGAAATTAATACAGCGAAGAGCCTACGGCTTCCGCTCCGTAAAAAACTACCGCTTGCGTGTCCTCGCTCAATGCGGATAACCCATAACCTCGTCCGTCTACGTTCCCTGTCCCCACTTCATGGTGGAGAGCCATTATCTGTGATGGTGCCAGAGGCGGGGATCGAACCCGCGACCAAAGGCTTATGAGTCCTCTGCTCTACCACTGAGCTACCCTGGCTTATCCTGAATTGTCTAGAATGCTCATCGGTCGGCGAGACCGGCAAGAAGATTTTGAACCCGTTGAGTTTGAAGCGGAACCCAGGCGCCAAACAGGGGGCCGAGAGAAATTGGGCGCGATTGCTGACTACGATTGTTGCTAGAATCTTTTTCTGAGGAACTCAAAGACTAGGTATCCGATAAGTGCAGTTGCGACGGCTACGGTGAAATTGGTTTCGGTTAGGATGTCCTGCATAGCCCAAAAAAGTCCCTTGGTTCGTCCTTGTCCCGAACGTTCATATTCCCCCATCAAGAGATTCGAATAATAGAGGAATATGATGAAGCAGACCTCAATAAGGGCTCGCCAAACAGGAGCCAGCTTTCGAGGCGCCATCCCATCTGTTGGAGGTTTCTCGGGCATGGTGGGGAGGCTCTCTCCGAACCCCCTCGCGACTATTACGGTTTCACCGAAAACCGGTGACAAGCAATTTCGCCGGCCGCTCAAGGCCAACGATCGGCGGCTGGCGCACCCGGCAAACAAGTCGAAGGAAAGGACCGCGGCCGATCTCGATCAAATCTCAGGATGCCGAATGCCATTAGCCTCATTTCTTGCTTCCGAAGAGGAACTCGATGACGGTCGGCTCACCAATCTCAACGTGGCCCTCGGAGAGTCGGTTCCTCTTCAGCCCGTTGCTCGGCTGGCCGAAATACTTCGAGGCGTACTCGACCATCGCCGGGAGAGCCTTGTCGAACTGGTTGTGCTTCTCGTTAATGCTGAAGCGCGTTTCCCAGAGGAGCTTGTGCTTCTTCTGCTTCCAGAGCAGCTGAAAGTCATAGGCCATCAGGACGACGAAATACCGGTTGTCCTCGATTTCATCCATCTGATCCCGCCGGTCCCAGCCCAGGGCGCTGTGGGAGATATACCTCCCATAGTCCGTGCCGACCAAGCCGCCGGCATCGTAGCCAATCATCATCGCGTTCCTGAAGTCGATCTGGTCCCTGCGATGGTTCTCAATGTCGAGCTGATGGAGCCCGGAACTGAGCACGTTGTCCGCCTCGCCCGCCTGACCCTCGGACAACAGCAGCCGATATTCCGAGAGAGCCTGCTCATAGTTGTAATAGAGCGGATCCTCCTCGTATGGGGGAGGAACGATGGTCGTTCCCCAATAGACCATGATGAGGAGCTTCGTCTTGTTCGGGTCCGTTGCCGGGATGTACTTCTGGACTTCCAGAGGTTTCGCGATGGTGTGCGCCACGTCGAGGAAGGTCAGCTTATCGATCGTGGCGTCGTCAATTTCGCCGCTCCAATATCCTCCTTTTCCAAACGCGTAGAATTCGGGCTGGAATGAGCCGTCCGGAAGCCTGACGCGGACGTAGTCCTTGGTCACCTTCGACGACACGGCTTCGATTCCGACGACCCCCTGGGCATCGGTTGAGCTTGGGGCGGCCAAGGAAATCGTCGCGCTGGCGGCAAAGATCACCGCGCTCAACTTAATGAAGTTGGACAAGCTCGCGTGGAGGCAATCGAACGAGCCGGGGATCGAACGGGCTGTGAGTCTCATGCGATGTCAGGCAGATGCTCAGCACATGCCAGCCAATTGGAAAGCGCTACAAGCAATTCAATGACAATCGATTGAAAATCTACGCGTCTCGAGCGATTTGCGCAGGCCCGTCGTTTCTGGGTGTAGGGGCCAATATTCGCCCTGGGGATCGCCGCCAGATTTGGCGCCATTCCCAACCCTGGAATCTGCCCGCATCCCCGCCGCGCATGGGCGCGGCGGGCACCCCATGTCAGCTCTTCAGGCGGTCCAGGCTGACCGGCGCGACGCCTTCGACAGGCTTGCCGTCCGCGAGGGCCGGCTTGAACCGGATATCCCGGACCACCGACTGCAGGTAGGGATCATCGGGCAGGGCGGAATTCAGCATCTCCTGCGCGGTAGCGATCTTGGCCTGGGCGAGCAGGATGGCGAACTCGGGCCCGGTCAGGCCCATTCCCGCCGACCGGCGCTCCGCGATCACCTTGTCCCCGGGCAGCACCTCAAGGCGGCGCCGCAACTGCCGGTCCCGCTCGAGTTTGCGCAGGTAACGAGCATGCACATGGAGCATCGCCGTCGCCTGGGCGCGGGCCGCGGCGATGGCCCGGTTCTGGTGGTAGTTGTGCTTCAGGACCAGCGCGCCCACCTCGCCGGTCATCTCATGCAGCAACCGGTTGCGATCGTCTGGGGCGAGATCGCCGCGGCCGACACTGTCCGCCAGCAGGATCTTGATGTTCA
>PMSP01000015.1 GCA_003168315.1 Opitutaceae bacterium | reverse complement strand
CGAACCGCTCTGAAGTCTGGCGTCTGATTCAGCAACTGCGCGGCCTGGGAGTCGATGTGGCCGGCCATCCCGCCACCGGATATCTTCTCCAATCCGTACCCGATCTTCTTCTTCCGGAAATTCTCGCCCCGCTCCTGCGCGGAACAATTTTCGATTCGCACCTGCATCATTTCTACAAAATTGGTTCCACAAATACAGCAGCCATGCAGGCAGCCGCCGAGGGTACTCCCGAAGGCAGCGTATTCCTTGCCGAAGAACAAACTGCCGGCCGCGGCCGCGGCGCGCACGCCTGGCAATCCGATCGCTCCGCCGGAATCTACTGCTCGGTTGTTCTCCGCCCCACGCTGCCTCCGTCTGACGTTCTTGTACTCGCGCTCGCCTCCGGCCTCGCCGTCCGCGCGGCCATCGAACAAGTGGATCCGCGCGTCACCGCCGACCTCAAATGGCCCAATGATCTGCTCGTCAGTGGCAAAAAAATCTGCGGCATTCTAGCGGAGATGAATGCCGAAGCCACGCGCGTGCGCTACATGGTCGTCGGCATTGGCATCAACGTGAATCAGACAAACTTTCCAAAAGAGTTGGAATCCGAGGCAACTTCGCTGCGGATCGTAACCGGCAGCCAGTGGTCGCGCGTCGAATTGGCCGCAGCTTTGCTAAAATCGCTGCACCGGGAATATCGCCAGTTAATCGAGCAACCGGACGCGCGCCAATCAATTCTGTGCCGCTTCACCGAGCAGTCGTCGTGGGTGCAAGGCAGGCCGGTTCGCGTTGAAGAAAATGGCTCCAAGCTGGAAGGTACCACCGCAGGCCTGGACGAACGCGGCTTTCTGCAAGTTCGTACTCCGCGAGGATTGCGCACAGTCTTAAGCGGAACGGTCAGAGCACAATGAAGAGTTATCGGCAATCGACCATCGACAATCCACAATCGGCAATTGGCGCTTAAACCATGCCGAAAGCGACAGAGACATCCCATGCTCCTTGTCCTCGACGTCGGCAACACCAACACGGTCCTCGGAGTTTTTGCCCGTGCTCCGGGCGTGCCTCCCGACCAAGACTCTGACACCGCTCCACAGTACGATCACCTGGTTGCCAACTGGCGAGTCGCCACCCGGCAAGGCAGCACCGTGGATGAGTACGGCGTCCTGTTCCGCAATTTGTTTTCGATGGCCAGCCTGGAGGCCGCCGGCATTCACGGCATTGTGATTTCATCCGTGGTGCCTCCACTTGATCCGGTTCTTCGTCAGGTCTGTGAGCGGTACTTTAATTCCAAGCCGCTGCTGATCGAGCCGGGGGTGAAAACCGGCATGCCGGTGCATTACGACAATCCCGCGGAAGTGGGCGCAGACCGCATCGTGAACGCCGTAGCGGCATTCGAAAAGTACGGCGGCCCCTGTGTGATCGTCGATTTCGGCACGGCCGCCACCTTCGACTGCGTTTCCTTGAAGGGCGAATACATGGGCGGAGTGATTTGCCCCGGCATCGGCATCTCTGCTGATGCGCTTTTTCAGCGCACCGCGCGCCTGCCGCGGGTGGAGATTCGCAAGCCCGCTCGCGTAATCGGCACCAACACGGTCGGCAGTCTGCAGTCCGGGCTTTACTACGGATACCTCGGTTTGGTTGATGGCATTCTCGAACGCCTTCCTCGTGAGGATGTCCCTCGGGCGGACCCCGGCCTTGAGGAGCGCGACCGCCGCCTCGCCCGCGCGCCGGCAGTCGCCCCGCTTCTCCGGCCCGACAGCGAGCTGGCTCGAGCTGTCCGGCAGGCTCATGCCGAGGGCCTCGATGGCCGACGCCATCGTGTTTGCCGTGTACATCCCGCCGCACGAGCCCGGCCCGGGGATCGAGCACACCTCGACCGCATGCAGGCCGGCGTCGTCGAGCTTCCCCGCCGAATGCCGGCCGACCGCCTCGAAAACGGATACGATGTCGCACTCCTTCTTCGATCCGGGTAGTATTCCAGGGAGGATCGTGCCGCCGTAGACGAAGACCGACGGCCGGTTGAGGCGTGCGAGCGCCATCAGGCAGCCGGGCATGTTCTTGTCGCAGCCGCCGATCGCGACGACGGCGTCGAAGCCCTCCGCCCCCGAGACGGTCTCGATCGAGTCGGCGATCACCTCGCGGGACACCATCGAATACCGCATGCCGGGCGTCCCCATGCTGATCCCGTCCGAGACGGTGATGGTCCCGAAGATGACCGCCTTGCCGCCGGCGCCGTCCGCGCCCGCCGCGGCCTCCCGCGCCAGCTGGTCGATGTGCATGTTGCAGGGCGTCACCATGCTCCAGGTCGAGGCCACGCCGACTATGGGCTTGCCGAAATCCTCGTCGCTGAAGCCGACGGCCCGGAGCATCGAGCGGTTCGGGGACCGGTCGGGTCCGTCGACAACGATGGAGGAATAGCGGCGAAGCGTGTCCTTGGGGGCACTCATGGGCGAAACTCCAGACCACCAGAGGGCCGCGGGCCGGGCAAGCGGTGTTTTCAAGGTTGCATGGCCGCTCAGGCAGTCCATTCACTCCTCCACTATCCCTCGCATGGCGTTCAACCTGAAAAAGGTGCTCAAGGCACTCCTCTATTCCTCGAGCCAGCCCCTCTCGACCAAGGACATTCAGGCGGCCTTTGAGCGCTTCCACCGGCAGGCGGCCCCCGCCGCGCCGGTCGGCGCCCCGGGGGGGCCCGTCCCGACGGCCGAGGTGGCCGACGCGCCGGCGGAGCCCCCCGACTCGCCCGACCTTTACGAGGAGGTGCCCTCGCTCGTCACGGCATCGCAGATCCGCGAGGCGATGGACGAGATCGGGGCGGAGGTCGCCGCCGCCGACGACGGCCTTTGCCTTGTCGACGGCGCGAGCGGCTACCGGCTGGCGACGCAGCCGCGGTTCGCGCGCTGGATACGCATCCTGCGGGAGGAGCCGGCGCCCGTTAAGCTGAGCCAGTCCTCCGTGGAGACCCTTGCCGTCGTCGCCTACCGCCAGCCCGTGACGCGCGCGGAGATCGAGTCCGTGCGCGGGGTGTCCGCCGATGCGGGCCTCTCCAAGCTCCTCGAGCGCGAGCTGATCACGGTCGTCGGCCGAGCCGAGCTCCCGGGGCGCCCCATCCAGTACGGGACAACGGATCACTTCCTCGAGCTGGTCGGTATCAAGTCGATCGACGAGCTCCCTGCCTCGGACGTCCTCTCGTCCCGGCAGATCGACGACTGGCTGAAGGGCGGAACGGCCGGCCACACGCCCAACGACGCCGACATGGGCCTCGACGAGAACGAGCTGGCGCTCGGCGCGCCGGCCGAGGCGCCCCCGGCGCCGGAAGCCTCCTCCAACTGATGGACCTGGGACCGATCCGCAAGAAGATCGACGCGCTTGACGGGAAGCTCGTCGACCTCGTCAACCGCCGCCTGGCGCTGGCCGCCGAGATCGGGAAGATAAAGCGGAAGGCTGGGGAGGAGATCTACGTCCCGGAGAGGGAGGACGCGGTCATGCGCAAGGTCTGCGCCCAGAACGACGGGCCGATCAAGAACGAGGCCCTGCGCGCCATCTACCGCGAGATCATGTCGGCGGCGATCGCCCTGGAGAAGCCGCTGCTGGTCGCCTACCTGGGGCCGGAGGCGAGCAACACCCACGCCGCGGCGATCAAGAAATTCGGCGCGAGCGTGGACTACCACTCGATGGGGACGATCGAGGACATTTTTGTCGCGGTGGAGAAAGGTGAGGCGGACAACGCGGTGATCCCGATCGAGAACTC
>PMSP01000058.1 GCA_003168315.1 Opitutaceae bacterium | reverse complement strand
AGTCATGGTCGCAGATCGAGTTGCCGGAGCAGGATGACCAGTGGGGCCTCGCCACCTCGCTTGCGGTCAACGCGGCGGTCTTCCTTTCGGGTCTCCTCCTCACCCATTTCCTGCGCCCGGTCATGGCGCGGTGGAGGTGGAAGGAGCTCGGGTGGCGCCGGCTGCTTCCGAGGCTGGTCATGACCGCGATCGCGGCGGCGACGTTTCTCAACACCGTCGACTCCCTCTGGATCCACGGGGTCCTCCGCCTTCCCTGGAACACGAGGCACTCGATCCCCCTGGTCCTCGCGCTCGAGGTCTTCCAGTTCAGCGTCCTCTTCTTCGCTTGGCTGTGCCTCTACTATTTCTACCACGTCTTCGACCGGCTGAACCGCTCGGAGATCGAGCGCTTCCAGCTGATGACGAGCGTCAAGGAGGCCGAGCTGCGGGCGCTGAAGTCCCAGGTGAACCCGCACTTCATCTTCAATTCCCTCAACTCGCTCCGCGCCCTCATCGACGAGAACCCGGAGCGCGCCCGGATGGCCGTGACCCAGCTCGCGAACCTCCTGCGCTACTCCCTGCAGAGCGGGCAGCTCGAGACCGTGCCGTTCGAGGACGAGCTCGACGTCGTGAACGACTACCTGGCCCTGGAGCAGGTCCGCCACGAGGAGCGCCTTCGCCTGCGGCTCGACATCTCCCCGGACACGCTCCACCTGCCGATCCCGCCCATGCTGCTGCAGACGCTGGTCGAGAACGCGGTCAAGTACGGCATCTCCCCGAGGGCCGAGGGCGGCGAGATCGCCATCACCGCGCGCAACGAGGGGGGCATGCTGCGGATCCAGGTGTCGAACCCCGGCGAGATCGCGATGGGCGTCCGCGCCACGTCGACCGGCGTCGGGCTCCACAACGCGGCCGAGCGGCTCCGGCTGATATTCGGCGAGCGCGCCACGCTGCGGCTGCGCTCCGACCAGCCGGCGCTCGTCGTGGCCGAGGCCGTCATACCGCTGCCCGCCCACGGATGAAGGCGCTGCTCATCGACGATGAGCGGCTCGCCCGTAACGAGCTCCGGCGGCTCCTGGCCGCATTCCCGGAGATCGAGATCGCCGGCGAGGCCTCCCAGCCGAGGCAGGCCCGGGAGCTCATGGCGGCCATGAGGCCGGACATCCTGTTCCTCGACGTCCAGATGCCGGGCGAGACCGGCATGGAATTCCTCGAGTCCCTCGAGCCCCCGGTCCCGCACGTCATCTTCACGACGGCCTACGACGAGTTCGCGGTGAAGGCCTTCGAGCTGAACGCGATCGACTACCTCCTGAAGCCGGTCGACCCGGCCCGCCTGGCGGCGGCCGTCGAGCGCCTGCCCGGGCTCCGGCAGGCCGAGGCCCCGAGGCGCCCGGCCGCGGGCATCCTGGACGCGTCGGACAAGGTGTTCGTTCGCGAGGGGGAGAAGTGCTGGTTCGTCGAGGTCGGCCAGATCCGGCTCCTGGAGAGCGAGGGCAACTACACCCGCGTGCACTTCGGGGACGCGCAGCCCCAGCTCTTCCGCTCGCTGAACGCCATGGAGGAGCGCCTGGACCCGAAGTTCTTCTTCAGGGCCAACCGCAGGCAGATCGTCAACATCTCGTGGATCGCGGGGATAGAGCCCTGGTTCAGCAGCGGTCTCCTCGTGCAGCTGAAGGGCGGCGCGAAGGTCGAGCTCAGCCGGAGGCAGGCGCAGGAGTTCCGGGAGCGGATGAGCTTGTAAGCATTCAGCTTGCAGGCATTTACAGGTCATGGTCGAGGCGACGCTTCTCACGAAGGTATTCCATGACGGGACGAAGGGGGAGATCCGCGGCGCGGACGCGGTCTCGTTCCGGGTGGAGGCGGGCAGGATCTACGGGCTGTTGGGCGCCAACGGGGCGGGCAAGACGACGACGCTGCGCCTCCTGGCGACCCTGCTCAAGCCGACGAGCGGGACCGCCGTCGTCGCCGGCCACGACATTGTCCGGGAGCCGGGCAAGGTGCGCGCCAACGTCGGCTTCCTCGCGGCTTCGACCGCGCTCTACGCGCGCCTGACCGCCCGGGAGGTCATCGCCTACTTCGGGCGGCTGAACGGCCTCGACGGCGCCCCGCTTCGCGCGCGGATCGCCGCGCTCGCGGACGAACTCGAGATGCACGACTTCCTCGACCGGCGCTGCGAGAAGCTCTCGACCGGAATGAAGCAGAAGACCTCGATCGCACGGACGATCGTCCACGACCCGCAGGTCATGATCTTCGACGAGCCGACGCTCGGCCTGGACGTCATGACCGCGCGCACGATCATCGGGTTCGTCCGCGAGTGCCGGGCCCGCGGCAAGACCGTCATCTACTCGACGCACGTCATGGGCGAGGCGGAGAAGCTCTGCGACGTCGTCGGGGTGATCCACGGGGGCGCGCTCCGGGCCGAGGGGACCGTAGCCGAGCTGAAGGCGATGACCGGGGAGAGCGACCTCGAGGAGTGCTTCATAAGGATTGTCGCGCCGGGGGTGCCCCGATGAACTGGGCGACGATCGGGACAATCTACGCCAAGGAGCTGAGGGACACGCTCCGGGACCGCCGGACGCTGATCTCGACGATCGTCATCCCGACCGTCATCATGCCGGCCCTGGTCCTCGGGGTGGGGAAGGTGACCACGGCCATCGTCTCCAAGGCGAAGGTGGAGGTCCCGCGGGTCATGGTGATCGGGGGCGCCGACTCGCCCGGCGTGCGGGCCGAGCTCGAGAAGTCGGGCAGGTTCAGGGTCGAGACGGCGACCGTGGACTGGAAGGCCCTGATCTCGGACAAGAAGGTCCGGGCCGCGGTCGAGATCCCCGCGGGCTTCGAGAAGGCGCTGGATACCGGATCGGCGCCCGCGATCACGCTCTACGACTACCAGAACGAGCTCAAGTCGGGCCTGGCTGTCGAGAGGCTGCGCGACTTCTTCACGGGCCTCAGGGACCGGACGACGGCGAGGCTCCTGGCCGAACGGGGACTGCCGGCGTCCCTCGCGCGGCCCTTCGCGGTCGCGCAGCAGAACGTCGTCCCGCAGGAGAAGGTCGGCGGCAACCTGTTCGGGGGGATCGTGCCCTACTTCATCATCATCCTCTGCCTCATGGGGGCCATGTACCCCGCGATGGACCTGACGGCGGGCGAGAAGGAGCGGGGCACCCTTGAGACCCTCCTCTGCTCGCCGGCCTCGCGCACGGAGATCGTGCTCGGGAAGTTCCTGATGGTGCTGACCGGCTCCCTCGCCGCTGTCATGTTTTCCCTCATCTCCCTCGGGGGCACGCTCCTCGTCGTGCGGGCGTCGCTCAGCCAGGGGCCGGCGGCGGCCGCGCTCGGGCCCAACACCCCCACCATAGACCCGCTGGGGATCGTCGGCGTCCTCGCGATGGTGCTGCCGGTCGCGGTGCTCTTCTCGGCGTGCGTCTTCGCGATATCGCTCCTAGCCAAGAGCCTCAAGGAGGCCCAGAGCTACCTGACGCCGCTCGCGTTCGTCGCGATCATCCCCTGCATGGTCGGGCTCCTGCCCGGGATCGAGCTCGGCACCGGGCTCGCGCTGGTCCCGATCGCCAACGTCTCCCTGGTCTGCAAGGAGATGCTCTCCGGCGTGTGGCACTGGGGCTACATCGCGCTCATCTTCGGGTCGACGGCCGTGTACGCGGCCGCCGCGCTGGCCCTCGCGACCGCCCTGTTCAGGCGCGAGGGAGTGATCTTCCGCACCTGAGCTGTAAAATCATTCCTAAAGCCGGAAGTGGCACGTAAACGGCTTGTAAAAGCCTGCCCCGCCTATAGCATAGGATAAACCGATCTGTTCTAATGCGTCTAGGGTCAAGTCCCAGTGAATACTAACGACGAGTCCAAAACGCCGCCCATGAACACCACGTCCCCGTTTGCCCAGACGCGGCCCGAGCTCACGCTCAAGCGCCGCCCGAACATTCAGGCCCCCCTCGAGTCCGACAACACCCTCGCGTTCGAGGGCGACCTTTCAGGCGCATACGGCCACGCCGCGCTCCAGGCCGCGTGGGACAAGCTTTACCGCGCCCGCTCGATCCTCGAGGCCGAGCAGGCGCACATGCGCGACGACCGCATCGCCTTCCAGGGCGAGATCGACGCGCTCAACCACCGCGAGCGGACGATCGCGATGCGCGAGATGCGCATGCAGCAGATCGAGCACCAGGCGCAGGTCGCGATGGCGGACGCGCAGCAGGCCCAGCAGGCGCAGGACGCCAAGGAGCCGGAGTCGACGATCTCGCGGCTGACTCGGGCGCCCTTCGACATGGCCCGCTCGGTGTTTGGGAAGAAGGACTGATTTGGCGTGCCTCTTGCGCCTTCCCCCCGTAGGGGAGGCGTGACATGGGCACCATTCTCTTCCCCCAGCACGTGATCGCGCGCAAGCGCGACGGGGGCGAGCTCGACCGGGCGGAGATCGAGGCGTTCGTCGCCGGCGCGACCGACGGCTCCTGGGCGGACTACCAGCTGAGCGCGCTCCTGATGGCGATATTCCTGAAGGGGATGACGCCGCGGGAGACGGGATTCCTCACCGAGGCCATGCTCCGGTCGGGAGTCGTGGCCGACCTCTCGTCCATCAAGGGNNTGCCGATGATCAGCGGGCGCGGCCTCGGCCACACGGGCGGGACGCTCGACAAGCTGGAGTCCATCCCGGGCTTCAGGGTGGGGCTCTCCCTCCCGGAATACCGCTCCCAGCTGGGGAGGATCGGGATCGCGCTCATCGGCCAGACGGCCGAGCTCGCCCCGGCGGACAGGAAGCTCTACGCGCTCCGCGACGTGACGGC
>PMSP01000108.1 GCA_003168315.1 Opitutaceae bacterium | reverse complement strand
GTTCCCTCGGCGCCCCCGATCCGCATTCGCAGGCCAGCTCTATAAATTCGGCTCCGTCCCGTTGCCGATGCCTGGGAGGCAACTCCTTGTTCGGCCTGCCAAAAGAAGCGGGATTTGAATCTGTTGCGCGCCTAATGGAAGGCGCCACAACGATCTCGGGAGCAGCCTTGTTGACCTCGTCGAAGGCTTGGAGGAAAATCGGGTTCGCCCTTCAGCTTTCAGGCACCCCTTGGAGCAGCAATGTTATGTGATACGGACTGTCGACACCCATATGACGACCAAAACGAGATCCCCAATATCAGTGATGCTATGCGGCATNNCTCCTCGCCGCCGGCTTCGAGGAAATCGCTAACACACGCACGCCGCTTGGCGTCGCATCCCAGCAAGTCAACAACACGACGAAGGCGCTCACGGCACCCAAGCCTCCGATGGGCTGGAATAGCTGGGATAATTTCGGCCTCGACATAACCGAGGCGGAATTCAAGGGCCAGGTCGACTACGTCGCATCCCACTTGGAGCGATACGGCTACAGCTACATGGTGATCGACGCCGGGTGGTACGCCCCAAACATCTCTGCGAAAACGGGGGATCCGTTCAACGCCGGGACAATGACCCGCTATGCCACCAACGTGGACCAATTTGGGCGCTGGATCCCCGCGGCCAACAGGTTCCCCTCGGCAGCTGACGGCAGCTTTCGATCGCTTGCCGCATACGTGCATGGCAAGGGCTTGAAGTTCGGCCTGCATATCCAACGTGGCATTCCGTGGACCGCGATCGAGATGAACACGCCGATAAAAGGCACCCAGTTTCACGCCCAGGATGTCGCAAATCCGGCGGACGCCTGCGAATGGTGGGATGCCACGTTGGGCGTGGATATGAGCAAGAGAGGCGCGCAGGAGTACTACGACTCCTGCTATGAATTGTGGGCAAGCTGGGGCGTTGATTTTGTGAAGGTGGACGACATGAGCAGGCCGTATCACGCGGACGAAATCACCGCGGTACGGATGGCCTTGGAGAAGACGGGGCGATCCATGGTCTTCAGCCTGTCACCGGGAAGCACCCCCATCCAGGCGCGGTACCATGTGCAGAATAATTCGGACATGTGGCGGGTCTCGGATGATTTTTGGGACACCTGGCCGCAGCTGAAGAGCCAATTTGAGCTCGCTCAGAGATGGATGCGGTTCAGGAAGGAGGGGCATTGGCCGGACTTGGACATGCTGCCCGTCGGGATGGTGGGCGCGCGCAGCAACAATTCGGGCGGAGGCCGGCATAGTCGGTTCAATAACGACGAGCTCCACACGATGATGACGCTTTGGTGCATGTTTCGATCCCCGCTGATATTGGGCGGGGATGTCACCGCCTTGAGCGATTTTGAAACCGGCCTCATTACAAACGGGGAGCTCCTGGATATTGACCAGAACAGTTCCAATTGCCGTCAGGTGTCAGCCGACGCCGGCTCCATTGTTTACTTCGCCGAACAGCCTGCAAAGCACAGGAAATACCTGGCCCTATTCAACGTCTCCGATGGAAGCCGGCAGATAAGCTGCTCGCTGGAACAAGCGGGCGTGGCCGGCCGATTCGGGGTGCGCGAGATCTGGAGTGGAAGGGACTTGGGTATCTGCGGCGGGGAAATCAGCGCGGAGGTCGATGCCCATGGGACAGCCTTGTTTGCGCTTGATCCGCAGTGAGCTTCGCAGGCGGAGCCTACTTTTCGAAACGAAGCCCTTTGATCCGGCGGTTTATCTCGGCGTTGCGATCATTCTGTTGATTGCCAGTGCCGCTGCTTGTCGGCTTCCCGCTCGGCGCGCTTCCGGAGTCGACGTTGTCAGACTCTTGAGGGCAAATTGAATCATTCTTCAAGAGTCAGAGTCCGTTGACGCCGCCTGTTCGAAAAGAGGTAACTTTTGGGCCGCCCGACGGTTCTTGGGGTGTACGTGAACCCCGGAACCACCCGCCTTCCAGCCCATGACCTGCACCGCCGCCGAAATCCCTGTGCAATCCCCGCCAAGGGGAGTTGACTGGCGGCCCAGCCCTGCCGTGGAAACCCTCGCCCCGATCCCCGACCATGCGCTCATGCTCGCCGTCCGCGACGGCAACCTGGACTGCATGGGCGAACTCTTCGAGCGCCACAACGGCCCCCTCTTCGGCTACCTCTCGAAGGTGACCGGCAACCGGGCCGCGGCCGAGGACATCGCCCAGACCGTGTTCCAGCGGATGCTGAAGTACCGGCACACCTACCGGGACGAGGGAAGCTTCACGGCGTGGATGTATCACCTTGCGCGCCGCTGCGCCACCGACCACTTCCGCCGGTCGTCGGCCGCGCCGGTCGCGGTCGACCCCTCCGACCTGGAGGCCCACGCCGACCAGTCCCAGGGCGCCGACGAGTCCGCCGCCTCGCGCGATGACCACGCGCTCCTCCACCGGGCCCTCGGCCGCCTCGACCGGGACGACCGCGAGGTGCTCCTCCTTTCCCGCCTCCAGGAGCTCTCCTTCGCCGAGGTAGCCGGCATCCTCGAGTGCTCCGTCGGGGCGGCCAGGGTCAGGGCCCACCGGGCCCTCCGCACGCTTCGAGACCACTACATCCAGATGCAAAAGGAACCGCTAACATGAACTGCCAATCCTGCAGGGAACGCATGCCCGAGCTCGCCGACGCGAGGCTGGACGACAGGGCGGCCGCCGAGGTCCGCTCCCACATCGAGGGCTGCCCCGAATGCCAGGCCGAGTACGCCGCGCTCCGGCAGACACTCGCAGCGCTGGACACCCTCCCCACCCCCACCCCCTCGCAGCGCCTGCGGGCGAGCGTCATGGGCCACATTGAGACGGAGAAGCTCACCCTCCGGAACCAGGCGGACTGGGCCGCGTCGATCCGGACGGCCGCCCGCACGGCGGCGCCCCGCCGCGAGCCGTGGGTCCGCTACCTCGCGCAGGCGGTCGGGCTCGCCGCCCTGGTAGTCTTCGGGTTTGTCCTCGGCGAGCGCACGGCCACCCAGCGCCAGCTGGCCGACCTGCGCGCCCGGGTCGACACGATGGGCCAGCTGGTCGAGCAGTCCGTCCTCCAGAAGCGGACGACCGGCGACCGCCTGGAGACCGTCCTGACTGCCGCCACCGAGCGCAGGCCCGACGAGCGCGTGATCGACGGGCTCATCAATTCCATGGCGTTCGACCCGAGCGTGAACGTGAGGCTGAACGCGCTCACGGCCCTCTACGCCCATGCCGACCAGGAGGTCGTGCGGGCGGGCGTCCTCGCCTGCCTGCCCAGGGAGACGAACCCCCTGGTCCAGGTCTCGATGATCGACTTCCTCGTGGCCGCCAGGGCGCGTGAGGCGTCGCCCGAGCTGGCGAAGCTGACCACCGACGACAAGGCGAACGCCGACGTCCGCGACTCCGCGCGCCGCGCCATCGACCTTCTCTAGGCCCCCAACCCGGCAATCTCCCTTTTTAATTATGAAAACCATCCAAGCCTGTTCCCCCTTTATACTGGCAGCCGCGCTGGCGCTCGCGCCGGCCCACGGCGCGCGCGCCGACGGGTCGTCGAGCCAGATCGCGTTCTCCGACCCGGCCAAGCCCGGGACCCTCAAGATCCGGGTCTGGCACGGCGAGGTCACGGTCCACGGCGCCGACGTGAAGGAGATCACGGTCCGGTCCGAGAGCACGAACGAGAGCCCGACCCCCCGCAAGGACGGGATGCGCGTCCTCTCCGCCTCGGCGGGCTTCGTCCTCTCCGAAAAGGACAACGTCGCGGCCCTGGAGTACGCCGCCGACGGATGGACCGGCGGATCCGCGGACTTTGACATCACGGTCCCCCGCTCGACCTCGATCGTCGTCGCCAACTCGGCGCGCGGGGACATCGAGTGCTCCGACCTCTCGGGCGACATCGACGTCCGGACGATGAGCGGCGACGTGAAGCTGGACGACATCTCCGGCGGCGCGCTGGTCGAGACAATGAACGGCGAGATCAACGTGGAGGTTAAGTCCCTCGCGGACGCCCGGCCGCTCTCCTTCACCTCCATGCACGGCGAGATCAACATCCACCTCCCCGTGGAGTCGAAGGCCAACATCCGCCTGCGGACCCACCGGGGCGTCATCATGACGAACTTTGACGACAAGGCGCTGGTGACGAAGACCGAGTTCTCCCAGGGCGCGTCGCACATGAGGTCCAGGGCGGAGCAGGCTGAGCCGCCGGAGAAGGCCGAAACGCCAGAGAAGCCGGAAAAGCCGGAGAAGCCTGAGAAGGCCGAAAAGGTGGAGGATTCGGACGGCGACTGGCATGCCGAGGTGAGGGATTCGATCCGCGAGGCGGCCGACGAGGCCGCCATCGCCAGCCGAGAGGCGGCGGACGCGCTGCACGAGGGCATCATGGAGCTCCATGCGCAGATGGGCGGCATGATGGCGCCCCTTCCCCCCATGACGGGCGGAAAGGTGGTCTCGGGCACCCTCAATGGCGGGGGCGTCCTCATCCAGGCCGCCACCCTGAACGGCGACATTATCCTCAAGAAGGCCAATTAGGCGGTTTTCTGGTCCGAAACGACCTTCCCCGACACTGAGGGCGGCCCCATACGTAAACGCCGCCTTTTTTCCGTAAGTCGCTGGCTGAATGTGGCAAACGTGTGACTTTTGCCGTTTCCGGACCTATTCTCTTGAGTGATTGGAACAAGAGTAGCTTAGTCCCCGTCTTAGTCAGCACTTTGCTTTCAAGGAACTCCCAAACGTTCTTTGATCTCTGTCCCGGCCGGCCCCTTCCGGTGGGATAATAAGGATTCCGGCTGGCGTGACCGTGCGAGTGTCACGAAGCCCCGTTTTCCGGCTTGGGGTCTCCCCCAAAACGAAACTTTTGGCCGTGGGCGCTTTACGGCGCCCATGGCCAGAACGCCCCTGATCCCGCGGGTGCCTCCGCATTTGCGGGGACAAAGGGCGCTTAACCATAAGCCAGAAAACAAAACTCTCCGCCCAGCGCGGAGTTTGAAAGAAAGCCATGAAAAACAAGAACAAGCTCGCACTCCTGCTCAGTCTGGGAGCGCTCCTGCCCTTCGCCGCCTCGGCGAAGACGCTCGAGCAATCCTATATTGAGTCGTGCCGCAAAGGTAACGATATCCCCGTGCCCATCGACGTGGTAGCACCCCACGTCGGCGGATACGACATCGGCCAGGCGGTCCAGGTGGAGTTCGTCGTCGACACGACGGGCCACACCTCGGGTATCAACATCAAGTCCGCCTCGGACCGCGATTTCGCGGAAGCCGTGGTGGATGCGGTGAAGCAGTGGCGTTTCACGCCAGCGCAGCACAACGGCGCCCCGATAGCGATGAAGGTCATCCTGCCGGTCCGTGTTGTTGAGTCTGCGAAGACGGACATGTTCGTCGCCGCTGACTGATCCCAGGGACAGCTAAATAAGACACCAACAAAGGGCGCCCTCGTTCGCGGGGGCGCCCTTTTTCCTTCCCCGCGGCCGCCGCGCGGCCGGATAAGTAAATTCCTATCGGCTACGCTTGAGCCAGTTCCGGGAGCAGCCAAATGCAACCTTGCGGCAGGTGCATCGGGTATGTGTAGTTGATCGTTTATTTCTATAGTACCCTACCCTATGCAGAAACGCCTCAGCCATGCCCTTTCGGCCGTCATCCAATGGATCGACGCCGACTACGCCCCCGCTGGAGCCGAGACGGTTCGCAATGAGCCGGACAGGGTCGACTGGGTCCGCTGCATCCCGTTCATCATCCTTCACCTGGGCTGCCTCGGGGTCATCTGGACGGGCGCCAGCCCCTTCGCGGTCTGGACGGCGGTCATCCTCTATTTCCTGCGGATGGCGACCGTGACCGGCGTCTACCACCGGTACTTCTCGCACAAGACCTACAGCACATCTCGGCCGATGCAGTTTTTCCTGGCCCTCTGCGGCGGGACGACCGTCCAGCGCGGGCCGCTCTGGTGGGCCTACCACCACCGCCACCACCACCAGCACTCCGACGAGGAGGAGGACGCCCACTCGCCCCACGTCCACGGCTTCTGGTGGTCCCACATCGGCTGGATCACGAGCCGGCGCAATTTCCCGACGGACTACACGAAGGTCCGCGACCTGGACCGCTACCCCGAGCTCGTCTTCCTGAACCGCTTCGACGCCATCGTCCCCCTCCTGTTCGCGCTCTCGATATTCGGGCTGGGCGCCTTCCTCCAGGCGCACGCCCCCGGGCTCCATACGAGCGGCTGGCAGATGCTGGTCTGGGGGTTCTTCATCAGCACGACCGCCCTCTTCCACGGGACCTCCTGCATCAACTCCATGGCGCATCTCATGGGCCGGCGCCGCTACAAGACAGAGGACGACTCCCGCAACAGCTTCATCCTGGCGATCATCACCCTCGGCGAGGGCTGGCACAACAACCACCACCGCTACCAGAGCGCCACCCGGAACGGGTTCTTCTGGTGGGAGATCGACATCACGTACTACCTCCTGAAGGGGCTGTCGTGGACCGGGCTCATCTGGGGCCTCAAGTCCGTCCCGGCCTCGGTCCTCGCGGAGGGCGCGCACTCGGACCACCATGACTCGGTCGCCGCCGCAAGCAGGGCCCAGCACATTCACCCGGAGTACTCCTCCCTGAAGCGGATCGTGCCTGCGGCCGCCGCCATCGCCGTAGCCACGGTCAATGCGGCGAATGCCACCCTGCCCCAGCGGGCCGACGGCCACAAGAGCCACCGGGACGTCACTGAACTTTCACAAACCCCGCAGGGGGAAATCGATCCATAACGCTTGAGCCCCTCCGGAGTCCAGCGTAAGGTTTTCCCTTGGCCAACGAATCCCCCCAGCCGGACCTAGGCGCCCCCGAGCTCACGCCGTGGCAGCGCCACGTGATCGATCCCATTGCGGCGCAGCTGACGCAGGGAATCACGCCCGCCAAGATAGCCCTCACCTTCTCGGTCGGGAGCGCGCTGGCCCTGTTCCCGATCTTCGGCACCACCACCCTGCTCTGCCTCCTGGCCGGGGTCCTCCTCAAGCTGAACCAGCCGATCATCCAGCTGGTGAACATGCTCTGCGCCACGATTCACTTCCCGCTGATTGTTTTTCTGTTCCGAATGGGGCACTGGATGTTCGGCGTGCCCTATACCCATGTGAGCCTCGGGATGCTGCATCACATGCTGGATACCTTCTGGGAGGATCCGACGAAGTTCTTCGAGCGGTTCGGCGTCGACGCCCTGCATGCGATCGCGGCCTGGGCCATCATCGCTCCCCTGTGGATGCTCGTCATCTACGTGGTCTCGCTGCCCGTCCTGCGCGAGGTGCTCCGCCGCCGCATCCTGGTCGTGGCGGAAACGACGCAGTCGCCCCCGCCGGTCCACCCGGTTCCTTAGGCCGGGAGCCGCGTCGCCTTCAGGGGCCCGCCGAATTTCCTCAGGTACTTGAGGGCGACCTCGAACTCCCGCGGGAGCGGCGCCGTGACCTCGACCGCCCCGAGGGTCTGGGGATGCGCGAACCCAAGCGTCCCCGCGTGCAGGGCCAGCCGCGATATGAGCGGCTTCTCAACGTCCCGGCCCTTGTAGCCCCGCTTGAGCTCGGAGAGGCGGAGGACCGAACCCGGGTTCCCGTAGAGGGGGTCGTTCAGCACCGGGGCGCCAACGGCGGCCAGGTGCGCCCGCACCTGGTGCATGCGGCCCGTGAGCGGCCGGCACTCAAGCCAGGCAAACCGCCCGAAGGACTCAAGGACCCGGAATTCCGTCGTCGCCGGCTTTCCGCCGCGCTTCCTGAACACGTGGACCCGGCCCGGGTTCGCCTCGTCCTCGCCAAGAGCGAGGTCCACCGTGAATTCCAGGGGGAGCGAACCCGATGGGTCGCGGCCGGGCGCCCCGGGGTGCGGCGCGTCCCCGGGCAGCCCCATGGCAACGAGGGCCAGGTGCACCTTCCGCACGCTCTTCGACTGGAACTGGCCGCTCAGGTGGTCCAGGGCGGCCTTAGTCCGCGCGCACAGGACGACCCCGCTCGCCTCGGTGTCCAGCCGGTGGACATTCGCCAGCGACTGGCCAAAGCGCCCCCGGGTGAGCCCCATCAGCGTCGCGCGCGCCTTCTCCGAGCGGCCCGGGGCCACGGGAAGGCCGGCCGGCTTGTCGAAGGCCACGAGGAATTCGTCCTCAAGAAGGATGTCCGGGAAGCTCAATGGGGGGGCGCGCAGGAGCCGATCCAAACGGTTTTGCGGGGCAATGCCAGCGTTTCAGGTCGGGGGCGCCCCTCTCCAGGCACCCCGAAACCCCGTTTTTACAGAGAGGCGAAAACGGCACAACTTCACCCCGGCGGCCTGAATTCTCTTGCGGCTGGCGACAACCGTACGCTGCTTTTGTGCCGCAGGTGCAGGTATGCCAGTCGTCCCAAAAAGCTTCCTTACGATCGGCGCAGGCTTTCTATCAGCCCGCGCGGCAAGGCGATCGAGGCGGGAAGGCGACGCCGTGGCGGCCCAGGAGTCGGCGTTC
>PMSP01000068.1 GCA_003168315.1 Opitutaceae bacterium | reverse complement strand
GGGCCGAGCGGCTCGGGCAAGAGCGTGCTCCTTCGCCACATCGCGGGCCTTGAGCTCCCGACCTCGGGCACGGTCACGGTCGACGGCAAGGACCCCTCCCTCGAGGCGACCCGCGACGCGGTCAGGATCGCCCTCGTCTTCCAGGCCGGCGCGCTCTTCAACTCCCTCAGCGTCTATGACAACCTCGCCCTCTACCCCCGAGAGCACCGCCTGGGCGATGAGAAGGCAATCAGGGAGAAGGTCCTGCACGCCCTGAAGATCCTCTCCGTCGAGGACGCCGTGGACAAGTTCCCGGGCGAGCTCTCCGGCGGCATGAAGAAGCGCGTCTCGATCGCCCGGGCCCTCGTCATGGAGCCGCAGCTCCTCCTCTACGACGAGCCCACCAGCGAGCTCGACCCGGTCATGAGCGCCACGATCATCGAGATCATCGCGACCCTCAAGAACGAGTACAGCGTGACGAGCCTGGTCGTCACCCACGACCGGGACCTGGCGCTCACGATATCCAACCGGGTCGGGATCCTCATGGACGGGGAGCTGATTTCGCTGGGAACGCCCGGGGACCTGGAGAAGTCAAAGGACCACCGCATCGTCGATTTCCTGAATCCCAAGATAGACATAGAACACCCCCGCTTTAAGAAGCTAGAAACCAAGGAAGCCGCAAAATGAACACCGCACAGCAGACCGCCCGCGTAGGGCTATTTTTCCTCCTCGGTGTCGCCCTCGTCTGGGTGACCTTCGAGACGCTCAGCGACGGCCACCTCTTCGAGGAGCACAGCCACACCCTGATCGCCGGCTTCGACGACCTGCGCCAGCTGAAGACCGGCGACGAGGTCCGGCTTGCCGGCGTCAAGGTCGGCTCGGTGAAGCTGACGCGCCTGGCCGGCCGCCGGGCCGAGGCCGTCCTGGACATCGACCCCAAGGTGGCGATCGCGAACGACGCCACCGCCAGCATCGTCATGGCGGGCCTGATCGGCGGCAACTACATCACGATCTCGATGGGGAGCGCCGGGGCGCCCCCCCTCGCGGACGGCGCCGAGATCAGGACCGAGGTCTCGCCCGACCTGAACACGATCATGGCCGAGGTCGGCAACCTCGGCAAGCAGCTCCAGGACTCCCTCGGGTCCTTCAGCAAGTCCTTCAACGGCGACGGCAAGGACGGGGGCGGCATCTTCCAGAAGCTGGACAAGATGATAACCGACAATACGCAGCGCGTGAACGACACGATGACGAACCTCCAGGAGATCACCGACAAGATCAACCATGGGCAGGGAACGCTCGGGAAGCTCGTCAACGACCCGGCGCTCCACGACGAGCTGATGGCGACGGTCGCCGAGATCAAGACCGCCGCGACGCAGGCGAACCAGTTCGCCACGAACGCGGAGGGCATCATGGACCAGATAAAGAGCGGCCAGGGCACGGTCGGCGCGCTCATCTACGACCAGAAGGCCGCGGACGACATCAGGACCTCGATCGCCAACCTGCGGGCGGTCTCCGACAAGCTCGCCAAGGGCCAGGGAACGCTCGGAAAGATGATCAACGACGACACGCTCTACAACAGCGCCGAGGACACCATCAAGAAGGTCGACCGCACGCTCGACGGCTTGAACGACTCCGGGCCGATCACCGCGGTCGGGATCGTGGTCAACGCGCTGTTCTGATCCCCGCCCGGAATAGGAACCGGGTCCCATGCCCCCCACCCTATCACCCATGAAAACGAACTATCGAATGATCGCTGCGGCCTTCCTCCTCGCGTCCGCGGCCCAGGCCGCGGAGTGGACCGAGGACTACGCGGGCGCCGTCGCCAGGGCTCGGAAGGAGCACAAGATGCTCCTCCTCGACTTCACCGGCTCCGACTGGTGCGTCTGGTGCAAGCGGACCGACGACGAGGTGTTCTCCACCCAGAAGTTCAAGGACTTCGCGGACCAGAAGCTGATACTGGTCAAGCTGGACTTCCCCCGCGAGCGGCCGATGCCGGCCGACGTCAAGGCCCAGAACGAGAAGCTCCAGAAGAAGTATGGCATCGAGGGCTACCCCACCCTGGTGGTCCTCAGCCCCATGGAGAGGGTCGTCTTCAAGCAGGAGGGCTACAAGGAGGGCGGGCCGGACGCCTTCATCGGGGAGTTCCCGCAGCCCGGGAACTGAGGCCGCCCCCTCCCCATATCAGACCTTCGGGCCGCGCTGGGTGAGGTTGCGCGCGCGCAGCCTGAGGCCGTTCAGCCGGATGAACCCGGTTGCGTCGCCCTGGTTGTACCAGCTCTTCACGCCCTCCATCGAGGCGATCTTCGTGTCATAGAGGGAATACCGCGACTTGCGGCCGCAGGTGATGACGTTGCCCTTGTAGAGCTTGAGCCGAACGGTCCCCGTGACGAACTTCTGGCCCTCGTCGACCAGCGCCTGGAGCGCCTCGCGCTCCGGGGCGAACCAGAAGCCGTAGTAGACGAGCTCCGCGTACTTGGGGATCAGCGAGTCGCGCAGGTGCATGACCTCGCGGTCCATCGTGAGCGACTCCACCTGCCGGTGGGCGTGCATGAGGATCGTGCCGCCGGGCGTCTCGTAGACGCCGCGCGACTTCATCCCGACGAAGCGGTTCTCGACCAGGTCGACGCGGCCGATGCCGTGCTTGCCGCCCAGCTTGTTGAGCGCCTTGAGGACCCCGGCGGGCGTCAGCCGCTTCCCGTTCACGGCGACGCAGTCGCCCCTGGCGAAGTCGAGCTCGACGTACTCGGGCCGGTTGGGCGCGTCCTCAGGCGAGACCGACAGCTTGAACATGCCCTTGTTGGCCCGGGTCGTCGGGTCGAACCAGGGATCCTCGAGGATGCCGGCCTCGTAGGAGATGTGGAGGAGGTTCCGGTCCATCGAGTACGGCTTCCTGACCGAGGCCTCGACGGGGATCCTGTGCTTCCTGCAGTAGGCGATCATCTCGGCCCGGCCGGGGAAGGCCTGGCGGAATGAGTCGATCTTCCAGGGCGCGATGATCTGGAGCCGCGGGGCGAGCGCCATGTAGGTGAGCTCGAAGCGGCACTGGTCGTTGCCCTTGCCGGTCGCGCCGTGGGCGACCGCCTCGGCCTTCTCCCTCCTCGCGATCTCGATCTGCGCCTTCGCGATCAGGGGGCGCGCGATCGAGGTCCCCAGGTGGTACTGGCCCTCGTAGACCGCGTTGGCGCGGACCATGGGGTAGATGAAGTCCCGCGCGAATTCCTCGACCAGGTCCAGCGTGTAGTGCTTGGACGCGCCGGTCCGGCGCGCCTTCTGGGACAGGCCCTTCAGCTCCTCCTCCTGGCCAACGTCGGCCGCAAACGTGATGATCTCCGCGTCGTAGGTTTCGCGGAGCCACTTGACGATGACGGACGTGTCGAGGCCACCCGAGTAGGCGAGGACAATTTTCATACAGTACCGACCCTAACAGCGGGCGGCGCCGCGGCAAAGCCGAAAAGGCCCTCAGGGTCGCGGATGAATCGCCGCCGGGAGCCCCTGGGCCAGGATGCTCCACTGGACGAAGGTCTGCCCCATGATGAATATGTTGGGCGACAGGAGGGACACGAGGGCGGCGACGGCCGTCCAGCGCCGGATCCGGGCCCGCGCCGGGACCGCCGCGCCCCCGCCGGACAGCCCGGCCCAGAGGGCGAGGCCCGCCAGAATCGCCGGGAACGCGTAGGATGCGCTCCTCGAGAAGTCGATCACGAGGATGGAGGCCGCGATGGGGACAATCGTGGCGGCAATGAGCCAGAGCGCGCGGCGCCCCTTCCCGCAGCCGGCGGCGGCGAGGGCGGCGGCGACCACGATCAGCCACCCTCCCTCAAGGGAGGCCCATATGCCGAGCGCCGAGACGCGCAGGTTCGGGAGCACCATGTCAAGGGTCCCGATGCCGGCGCTCGCCGTGCGGATCCTGAGGACAAGGCCGAGGATCAGGCGCAGGAGGAGATAGGCGGGGACGGCGGCGACGGGGGCCCACGCGAGTCCGCGGCGGCCGCCGGTCCAGGCGTGGAAGAGCGCGATCAGGGGAACCGCGATCAGCGCGCGCTCGTCGGTGAACGCAGCCGCCAGGACGGCGGCGAACGCCAGCGCGGGCCGGCGGGCGACAAGGGCCAGCACCATGAACGCCTGGGCGCAGTTGTCGAACCAGCCCCACTCGTCCATCCACACGCTCGTCCCCACGTAGGTGCCGGCGACGGCGAGCGCGGCGGCCAGGGCGGCGATCCGGTCGCCGGAGGCGCGCTCGGCAGCGAGGAGGAGCCCGACAAGAAGCACCGCCTGGAGGGTGAAGCGGACTGCGGGGACCGCCGCCACGCCGAACCCGGTCAGGTGGGCGGCGAGGGGCACCGCGATCCGGAAATTGCGCTTCGCCTGGTTGGACTCGGCCGGGAAAACGCGGGTGTAGTCGAACCACGGGTCGTCGACCTTCATCTTCACGACCTCGCGCCAGTACTGCCTCCAAGCCGCCTGCGCCCCTCCCGGCAGGGGCGGGAGCTCGGGCCACGAGAAGAGGGGCGGCAGGAGCGCGCAGAGGAGCGTGCCGACGAGGAGGAAGCGGGTCCGGCTGGCCGCGACCCAGTCGAGGAGCCGAGCGCCCAGGGAACCCCGCGGCCCGTTCTCCGACCTGGGGTCCCCGGGGCGCGGAACGCTCCGGTCCGCGCTCATTGGCCCCGGCTGGCCGAGACGACCGACATGATCGCCTTCTGCACGTGCAGGCGGTTCTCGGCCTCGTCGAAGATGATCGAGCGCGGGTTGTCGAGGACGGCCTGCTCGACCTCCTCGCCGGGATGCGCGGGCAGGCAGTGCATGAAGAGGGCGTCGGGCTTCGCCGCCGCGAACACCGTTGCCGTGACCGCGTAGGGGCGCATCCGCCCGACGCGGGCCGCGGCCTCCTCCTCCTGCCCCATGCTGGCCCAGACGTCCGTGTAGACTATGTCGGCCCCGGCCACCGCCTTCATCGGGTCGGACGTGAACTCGAACTCCGCCGCGCGGCCCTCGGCCTTGAGCTGCGCCCGGATCCGCTCCTTGGGCTCGTACCCCTCGGGGCCGGCCAGCGAGATCCTCATCCCGAAGAGACTGGCCCCAAGGACCCAGGAATTGGCCATGTTGAAGCTCGTGTCCCCGAGAAAGGCGATCTTGCGGCCCTTGAGCGCGGCGACCAGGTCGCCGTCGGGGCCAGCCCACCGCTCGGCGGCCGTGAATGCGTCCGCGTAGATCTGGCAGGGGTGCAGGAAGTCCGTGAGCCCGTTGATGACCGGGACCGTCGAGGCCG